>JBAVAV010000579.1:0-4982 GCA_049585895.1 Candidatus Sulfotelmatobacter sp.
TTCCATTCGTGAGACGCTGGAACAGTTGAAAGCCTCCGGAGTGGATTCACTCCCCGGCGGCGGCGCAGAAATTTTCGCCGACCGCGTCCGCCACATTATCTGCGACCACAAGATCGATGGCGATCAGTGGCTCGAAACCGCCAAACTTGCCCATCAGATTGGACTGAAGTCCAACGCCACCATGCTCTACGGCCACGTGGAAAACGACGAAGACCGCGTCGATCACTTGCTTAAGCTGCGCGCGCTGCAAGACGAAACCCACGGCTTTCAGACTTTCATCCCGCTGGCCTTCCATCCCGATAACACACCGCTGCAACATTTGCCGAAAACCACCGGCATGCTCGACATCAAGCAGATCGCGGTCAGCCGCCTCGTGCTCGACAACTTCCCGCACATAAAGTCTTACTGGCAGATGATGACCCCCAAGATCGCGCAGATCTCCCTGCGCTTCGGCGCCGACGACATGGACGGTACGGTGATCGAAGAAAAGATTTACCACGACGCCGGCGCGACCACGCCGCAAGGCATGCGCCGGGAAGAATTAGAACGCCTGATAAGAACCGCGGGCCGCGAACCCATTGAGCGGGATACGATGTACCGCCCGGTTACGCGCACGGAGACATCGGTCACGGTCGCAGTGTAGGAAACAGCGTGCGGCTTGGCCCTGGAATCCGGGTTGCCGAATCCTTATCTAGTCAATTAGATCATCCGCTGACAGCTCAACATTGCGCATAATTGCCCGAAGCAACCCCGGGCCAATCGTTTCGCCGGAATGAACCGGCACGAGGTCGCTCTTCCATCTGGATGTCTTAGGAAGGTGTGACTGCCCTTGGTGCGAACCACGCTGAACCCACCGCGTTCTAGAATGCGAATGATTTCCTTCCCCTTGAGCCGGGGAAGGCGGGTCATATCGAGATTTGCTGAACTCCGACCAATTCAAGCGAGCGGCTGGCACCGTTTTCGCTTTCCAAACACACAGTAACCGCTTCCCGCATTCGTTTCATCAATGTATCGAGGGTTTTCGCTTGGGTGTGGCAGCCCCGAAGACTGGGCACCGTCCCGGTATAGTAGCCATCCTCATCTCGTTCAATCACGACCGTAAATGTTCTTTGATTCTTCACCGGCAATCTCAACTCCGATGTTATCACCTCGCGTCATTCTTCTTACGCCGCAAAAGAGCCAGCTTTTTTCAAGCCGAGGAAGGAGGTAAGGAGGTAAGGAAAATATCCGGCCGCAGGGACGCTCCGTTTTCCCTGCTGGCGTTTGCAATAAAACTGGCCTCTACAGCTTCTCGTAGAACTCGCACGCCGAACAGGAAATGTAAACACCGCCCGGTACGCCACGCTCCCGGTCCTTTACTCGCTTAACGATGCGCGTGGCTTTTCCGCATTTCGGACAGTCCGTGCTCTTGGTAGTGTCCATGACTTTCTTACGATCTGCTGTCTTTGCAATCTTGGCGCCTACTGCCATGGGTAACGTCTCCTAAATGTTTTCAAGGCTTCGTAAAGCTCACGGGCTATATCCGCATGAGTACTTGTGCAGATGGGTAGGAATGGATCTTTTCGAAGCCCTAAGAATGCGCTCGGGAAGACTTGAATTCTGCGTCGGGTGTCTCTTCCGCCGGTAACGATTCTACCGCAGGATGCGCGTATTGTCTTGCGCCGTTGACCCCACTCGCCTGCCCCTGCTACCGTCTTATGTTTGCCTACCGGTATGCTCCGCGTCCTGCGGGCGGCAAACTGTCTGTGTCAGATTAGCGTCAGGCTCACTCATCGTTACGGAGACCCTCATGCCCGCCATCAAATTTCGCGGAGTCGACTTCATCCAGTTTGATGCGCTCCTCACGGAAGAAGAGCGTTTAGTGCGCGACACCACCCGCCAATTCATCGAAGACAATCTCATCCCCATCATCGAAGAGTGCAACCGCTCCGGTCGCTTTCCCCGGGAACTGGTGAAGCCTATGGCCGATCTCGGCTTCTTCGGCGCGTCGCTGAAGGGCTATGGTTGCGCCGGCATGGGCAACGTCGAGTACGGCCTGATGACGCAGGAACTCGAGCGCGGCGACTCCGGCGTGCGCAGCTTCGTCAGCGTGCAGTCGGGGCTCGTGATGTATCCCATTTACGCCTTCGGCAGCGACGAGCAGAAAGATACTTGGCTGCCCGCCATGCGCAAGGGAGAAAAGCTGGGCTGCTTCGGACTGACCGAGCCCGATTTCGGCTCCAACCCCGGCGGCATGCGCACCCGCGCCCGCAAGGTCGGCAAGGAGTACGTGCTCAACGGCGAGAAGATGTGGATCACCTCCGGCAGCATCGCCGACGTTGCCGTGATCTGGGCGAAGGTGGAAGACGAAGACAACAAGATTCGCGGCTTCCTGGTCGAGGCCGACCGCCCCGGCTTCAGCGCGGCCGACGTTCACGGCAAGTGGTCGCTGCGCGCTTCGGTGACTTCCGGGCTGTCATTGCAGGACGTGCATATCCCCGAGTCGAACTTGCTGCCCAAAAGCGACGGCCTGAAATCCCCGTTGATGTGCCTCAATCAAGCCCGCTACGGAATTGCCTGGGGCGCGATCGGCGCGGCCATGTCCTGCTACGATTGCGCGCTGCAGTATGCCATTTTGCGCAAGCAGTGGCGCGACCAGCCCATCGCATCGCACCAACTCGTCCAGGACAAGCTCACCTGGATGATCAGCGAAATCACCAAGGCGCAACTGCTCGTGCTGCAGGTCGGCCGCCTAAAGGACGCGGGCAAGGTCGAACACCAGCATATCTCGATGGCCAAGCGCAACAACGTCTGGATGGCGCTCGAGTGCGCCCGCCTCGCGCGCGATATCCTCGGCGCCAACGGAGTTGCCGACGACTACCCCATCATGCGCCACATGATGAACCTCGAATCGGTGAAGACCTACGAGGGCACGCACGACGTGCACTCGCTGATCATTGGGCAGAGTGTGACCGGGATTGACGCGTTCTAGGGCGTTCGACATTCTAGTTATCCGAGAACTTATAAAGGACTGATAACTAAACTGCGCTGCGGCCGGTGCGACGCCTAATTCGACGTAACCCCCGCTTTAGCCTGCCCTCAACAGGCTGTTTGTCCCCCACTCCAAAACCTGTCCGGCTTTTGTAACACGCCGAGACGCGCTTCCACCGGACCATGCAAGCGATTGTAGCCCTACATCTTCTTGCGCCGGGTCGAGGCCGAATAAAGCCATCCTTTAAGAATGACCGCAACCGGCGGGCTTCTTCCCGAATTCGTAACAGCCTGTAACTTCGACTTGACATTTATTCGCCTTGGATTACTCTTCCTGCCCATTGAGGGCGAAGAGCCTTTCCCCCAAAGGGGCATTTGTCCCTCGCATAGTCCTCGGGCGTGAGACATCACCATACGAGAGTCAGCAGGCCAACACTGCGCTCCAGGGTAGTAACGGTGTAGGCAGGCAACTTCACGCCGCGACCGATGTCGCTTACAGAGAGAGGGTAATCCAAGGAGATTCGCATGAGCGCACCACGGACTCTCTTGCGGCTTGGAGTATTCATGTTCCTAGCCCTGCCGATTGTCCAATGCCAGGCTGGGAACTCAACTCCACCCACCGCGGCCAAGAAAACTGCCGACGCTGCCGCCGCCAAGAAGGTCGCCACCGAGAAAGCTGCAGCCGAGAAAGCAGCTGCAGAGAAGCCCGCCGCCCAGAAAGCTGCCGATGCCGCCGCGGACGCGGCAAAGAGCACTTCCGTTACGAGACTTGAGAACGCTCGCGTCGATGCCATCGATTCCGATTACAAGAATGTTTCTTTGACCGACTGTATTCCTGGTCAGCCGGACCCCGAGAAAATCGTATGCAATGGCAAGGTATTCCATCTCAAGGTGAATGACCTTGCACTACGGGCTAAAGTCAAACCTTATCACCCCGGTGACCATGTCCGCGTAGACATAACGGGCGCCAACGAATTGCAGGATATTTTGGGAGCATGGCACGTCCCCGCGGAAGGCGTATGTGTCGCCTACAGGCTGCTGGTTCTCGCGGCTTGCGCCCTCGTGATTCTTGGACTAGCGACCGCTGCCACCAAAGGAGCGCCCCTCAAGTTCATCGTTGGTGCGGACAATCGCTACAGTAATTCCAAAACCCAAATCGCTGTCTGGTTCTGGGTCGTGATTTCGAGCTATCTCGCTGTCGTTGTTTTTCGGCTGCTATACGCGGGCTGGGACTTTCTTGGAGGCGTGAGCATTCCGCAGAACCTTCTGGTCCTCTCCGGATTGAGCGCCATCACCTATGGCGGCGCGAAGGCGATTACCACCTCCAAGGTAAATGCTGCAATGGCCCCCAAAACACAGGGGCCCGTTGGAACGCCCACCCAAGGCGGGAATCCCGCCTCTTCCAACCAACCGAATCAGAACCCTGGAAATCCTGGTAGCAATGCCAACGCCAACCAAGCGAATGCGAACGCCCCCAGTGCAAATGCGCCAAACGCAAATCCGCCAAGTCAAGTTGGCGCCAACCCGCCCAATCCGAATGCCGCGCCGACCGGGCCGGCAAATCTGAGCTTCGCTTTCAGTGGACAAATCTCGCCGCCTGCTATGCAGTTCTCTGGCGCAGGTTCTTTCAGTTCCCCCACAAATCCCAAGAACCCCCAGCAACCCGGTCAAGAGCGATTCTTCAAAGATTTGATGCAAAACGACTACGGGGATTTCGACTTCGGCGATTTCCAGATGCTGGTAGTTACGCTCATAGCGGTTGGCATGTACATGTTGTTGGTCTTTCATTTCCTGGAATCGATTGAGTTCGTGAAAACCGCGTCCCTGCCAGATGTTGACACGACCATCCTGGCGGGCTTCGGTCTCGGCCAGGGAGCGTACCTGGCGAAGAAGGCGGGAGGAGATCCGGGAAAGACGTAAGATTTCGAGTTCGTAGTCTGTCCAGCAGTGGTAATTTGCGGCTAAAACGGAATTCCGAGCAATGACATCAGTAACAGGAGGATAATGTGACC
>JBAVAV010000580.1:0-2596 GCA_049585895.1 Candidatus Sulfotelmatobacter sp.
GGTTCAATCCCTCCGGCGTCTTCGCCTTCAGCCCAACGCAGTCAGCAGGCACGCCCAGCAACTCGGCTACACGCGCGCGAATTGCTGCCGCGTGCGGACCAATCTTCGGCGCGGCCATAATGAGACAGGCGTCTACATTCACCAGCCCGTAACCCGTGTCCCGCACGCGTTTCAGCGCCTCGCGCAGAAAGATTACCGAGTCCGCGTCTTTCCACTTCGCATCCGACGGAGGAAACATCGCTCCAATATCCGGAGCTGCGATGGCTCCCAGCAGTGCATCGGTGATGGCGTGCAAGAGCACATCGCCATCGGAGTGTCCGCCCAAACCCTGGTCGTGCGCCAGCGTGACGCCGCCAATCTTCAGCGGAATTCCGGGACGAAATTCGTGCGAATCAAACCCGTAGCCGATGCGGATTGAGGGTCGTTTTTCGTTCGTTGTTGGCATCGAGCGGGTCAGTGTCGATCCGTGCTCTTCAAGTAGAACTCCGCCAGCTCCATGTCGGCCGGCGCCGTGATCTTAATATTCCGCGGCGAGCCCATAACCACGGCCACGTCGTGTCCCGAGCGCTCCACCAGCGAGGCCTCGTCGGTACCGAGAAAGCCGTCGTCGGCGGCCTCGTCGAACGCTCTCTTGATTACGCTGTAGCGGAAACCTTGCGGGGTCTGCGCCATCACCACGCCGGCTCGGGGAATTGTGGACTTGATCAGCGCGCCATCGGAGGTGCGCTCGACTTGCTTCACCGTATCCACCGCGGGGAGCGCGGCGATGGCCGCGCCATATTTCTGCGCGGCTGCAATCACTTCCCGGATGATGGTTTCGGTCACAAACGGCCGCACCGCATCATGCACGAGCACGATGTCCTCGGCCGCTGCCGAAATCGCGTTCAGCGCATTCCCCACTGACTGCTGCCGGTGCTCGCCGCCTCCTACGAGTTCGATTTTCTTCTTCAGCGTGTCTTTATGCAGCGCGGCTTTGTTTTCTTTTTCCAACTCGGCGCGGAATCCGGCCATTTCACTCTCCCGCAGCGCAATCCAGATTTCATTTACCGAATCGACGGCGGCGAATTTGCGCAACGTATGAATAAGAATTGGCGTGCCGCCCAACTCAGTAAACTGCTTCGAGGGACCGGCTTTCTTCCGCCTGTCCTTGGCGCCTCCGGGCATGGGCGCCATGCGCGTTCCCAATCCAGCAGCTGGAATAATCACTACCACCTTCATAGCGGGCTGCAAGTATACGAGCCAGCGGCGGCGAGTATCAAATGCAAGTGCGGACGTGAGACCTCGGACCTGGGCCTTCGCGCCACAACGCTCGCAAACGGAGGGGACTCGCGAACTCTTTTCCAGCGCCCCGATCCGTCTGAATCGTGACGCCTGATGTCCGAGGTCCGAGGTCTGACGCCCGAGTTTCAAATCCAAACCTTAGTTTCTTTTCCGCTGTTTACTGCCGGGTATATACTTTGGTCGTTCGAGATTGCTGTTGAAGTCCGGCCACGCCTCCAGGGGCCGGGCCGGGGCGCACGTTCATTCCCCTAATTCATGCGCGCCCCGCATAGACGAAATGCCGATTCCCGCCCGGGGCAGCGAGGAAAAGGCACGGGTGCATCGCGCGCATGCCGTGGGGCGCGTGCGTATCCGGGGAGGTTTCTATGGATTTAGTCCTCGTACGCCTTATTTTCGTAGTCGTAGTTTCCATCACTTGCTACTTCATTGGGCCCTTCGGGCTCTCTCCCATCCGGGATGCGGGCGTCGGCGCGCTGGTTGGAGCTGCGATTGTTCTGTTCGAGTGGAGGCTGCACCGGGTAAGTCTGAAGCGCCTGATCGGTGCGGCCATCGGAAGCATCCTCGGAATCTGCGGAGCTTACCTGTTTGCCCTGGTGATCCGAAGCAGTGTGGCGGAAGGGCCGACGCGCAATTTCCTGGAAATCTTAGTGATGCTGCTCATGGCCTATGTGGGATTGATCGTGGGCGCGAGCAAAGGAGATCTGCTTAACCTGGCGGCGCTGGGCGGCGTTTTCGGCGGCGAGAAAACGGGGAAGAAGAGCTACAAGATTCTCGACACCAGCGTTATTATCGACGGCCGCATCGCCGATATCGCCGAAACCGGATTCCTGGATGGCATTATCGTCACGCCGCAATTCGTGTTGCGTGAATTGCAACTCGTAGCCGACTCGGCCGACTCGCTGAAGCGCAACCGCGGCCGGCGCGGGCTCGACATTTTGCAGCGCCTTCAGAAAATGCCCGGGCTGCAGATCCAGATCGTTGAGGATGATTTCCCCGCCGTCCGCGAAGTGGATTTGAAGCTGATCGAACTGGCCAAGCTCTATGAAGGCAAAATCATCACCAACGACTTCAACCTGAACAAGGTGGCGCAGTTGCAGGGCGTTGAGGTGCTGAATATCAACGAGCTGGCAAATTCACTCAAGCCCATCGTGTTGCCGGGCGAGACCATGCGGGTGTTCATCCTGAAAGAAGGAAAGGAATACAACCAGGGCGTCGCCTATCTCGACGATGGAACCATGGTGGTGGTGGACAACGCGCGCAAGATGATCGGAAAGACGATCGATGTTTCGGTGACATCAGTGTTGCAGACTACGGC
>JBAVAV010000581.1:0-7285 GCA_049585895.1 Candidatus Sulfotelmatobacter sp.
TCATCATGCGGATCATGTGCAGAACATAGGCGCCCTTGGGATAAATCAGGCGCCGCGTGGTGTTGAAACCCGTACGGGAGTTGCTGGTACGGTAACCCATGGTCAAGGGACCCGCATCAATGGCGCGGAAGCCCTCGGCGTTGCGTTCCAGCAGCAAGTCGCGCTCGTCGTTCCAGAAGGTAATAAACTTCTGCTGGTTCTTTTCGATCATGCTCAGATAGAGCGACGCTGACATGTCGGAGAAGCCTTCGCTCATCCACTGATCGCGATAGGAATCGAAACCGACCGTGTGTCCCCACCACTGGTGCGCCACTTCGTGTGGAGTCACAGCCTTCCAGTAGCCGCGGTCGCCCCAGTCCATCCCAAGCTGATGACGAACGGTGGTGTCGAAGTAATAGCAGATGGGAATCCAGACCAGCTCGGGCCAGGACTGGCCGAAATTGCACGCCGTCTGCTGGGTAAGCTGCAAATGCTTGAACAAAGACGGGCCAAAGAAATCGCTGTAGAGTTGAACCGCGAGTTCTCCTTCCGCCAGCGACTTTTTGTTGAGTCCGGTGGTGCCCATCGTGCCCAGCGCAACCTCAGGACGCTCGTGCAGTGCGCCGAACATGCCTCCACCAAGGGTGGACGTATCGCCCTGCACAATGTGCTGTAGAGACTGCACCCAATTTGGTGACTCCTGATTGGCAAACGAGCTCACCTGGTATTCCGGCTTCTCGAGTTTTGCTTCCTCGACTTTGAACCGACCGAAGCTAAACCCGGCTACGGTCTGTGGGGCCTCGCTCTTCCACACGGTCGAATTTTGGCCACCCTCGTTGCTCTCGCTGATTCGCACTCCCGTGGCAGCGATCTGCATCCCTTTAGGGATATGGAAGGTCATGTCATATGTGGCGTACTCCCCAAAGGTGCCCCCGCGGTTGTTGGGATACCAACTCATCCGAGCCACGGGAAAATAGTTGCCTGCGCCCTCGTTGGTTACCGCCTCCTTGCCTTCGTACTCGGTGCTAATTGCGAACTGCTCACCGAGAGCCAGCGGCTTCGGAAGAATCACGGCGAACTCAGCATCGTCGTTCTTATCTTCTTGGATAAAGGATAGGGGCTGGCCATCGGCCGTCGTCACGCTCCGGACCCGTAGGGTCCGGAACAAGTTGAACGGCGCTACCCGCACACCATCCCGGCGTGCGATAAACGTGGTTTTCGCTTTGCCAATTAAGTTTGCATTCTTCTCCAGCGTGGTCTCGAGTTGTTGATGGGCAATGCGGATGTTCTGTCCCCACATTTCCTTCTTATGTTCACCGGATGTGGCGAAGGAAGCCCAGTCGCCGAACCTGTTCTCGTCGTAAGTCATGAAGTCGACCTGGTCGCGGCCTTCGTGCGGGTCAATGGTGTACAGTTCCTGCCCGTTGTAGCGTTTCCCGTGTATGAAGGCTACAAACAAAGCGCCAGGTTCTGGACTTAGCACGTCCTCCAGAATACGAGAGTCGAGGTTGACCTTAAGCTGGTGTCGCATCGCATGCTGGCTGTCTTTCAGCGGGCCGGCATCGCAGCCGGCAGCTGCTTGGCTGCCTGCCTTCCTGATCTCGTCGTAGGTCGAATCGGTGAAGCGCAGCACCATGTGCTCGAACTTTTCGCTGAACTCGTCCTCTTTAGTCAGCAGCTTGAGACTCTTGCGTTCCGCCTCCGACGGTGGAGTGAGAACAAAATTGCCGTCCCCCACGAACACCGCTCCCGTAACCTTGCCTTGCACTGGCGTGACGAAGCACACCGTGCCCGAGTGCAAGTGGAAGGTCCCCGCGTCGCGCTTGAGATCGAAGTTGGTGACGGTAACAGCCTCGCCTGAAAGCGTCACGTTGCGCAAGGCCTGGTAGGTTGGATCGGAATTCGGCGCCGGTGACGGAGCAGTCTGGCCAGCCGCTGGAACCGAGACTAGAAACGATGCAATGAACACGGCGGCAGCGGCCCTGAAGAAAAACAGTTTTGAGATGGAAAGAAATGTCTCCGCCAGAGACACTACGGCGGAGCGCAGGACACAGACGAAGGACGCCATGAAAACCTCCCGGGGGGAAGGAAGCGCCATTATCCTCCAGCCGGGGGAAAAAGCAAGGGATTAGGGTCACTTTATAAGACTTTCAAAGGCAAATAGGGAATTACAGGCTTGGCGCGTTCTCCGGATATTGTGGAAGGCGAAGCGGTTTTTCGCATGGCCGACAACCGGCAGCCCCTCAGTACTTTGGCACCTTCGGATCCACACGCTCAGCCCAGGCGTTAATCCCTCCCGCAAGATTGTGGATTTTCGTGAACCCCGCCTGCTGCAGGAATGCGACTGCCTTGGCGCTACGGCCGCCCATTTTGCAGTGGGCAACGATTTCCCGGCTGGAATCGAGCTCATTCACGCGCTTGGGCAGATCATTGAGCGGGATTAGGTAACCGCCGATGTTGCAGATCTGGTACTCATGTGGCTCGCGCACGTCGAGAATGAAGAGATCGTCGCCCGCATCGAGGCGGCGCTTGAGTTCTTCTACTGGAATCTCCGGAACCCCTGCCGCCACCACTTTTTCCTCCCCGCGAATGCCGCAAAACTCGTTGTAGTCTATCAGCTTGGTGACGGTCGGATGCGTGCCGCATACCGGGCACTCCGGATTCTTGCGCAGCTTGAGTTCGCGGAATTTCATGCCCAGCGCGTCGATCAGCAGCAGCCTTCCGATCAATGGCTCTCCCACGCCCAAAATCAGTTTGATCACTTCGGTGGCCTGCATCACCCCGACCAAACCCGGCAAGATTCCGAGCACACCGCCTTCCGCACAGGACGGAACCAGGCCCGGCGGTGGCGGTTCCGGATAGAGGCAGCGGTAGCATGGTCCCTCTTTCGTGGCAAACACGCTGGCCTGTCCCTCGAAGCGGAAAATCGATCCGTACACGTTCGGCTTCCCGGTCAGCACGCAGGCGTCGTTCACCAGGTAGCGGGTGGGGAAGTTGTCGGTGCCATCGGCGATGATGTCGAAATCCCGGAACAACTCCAGCGCGTTCGCGCTGCTCAGCCGCATATCGAACGTCTGCAAATCCAGAAATGGATTGATGGCCTTCAGCTTATCGGCCGCGGAATCGAGCTTCTTGCGTCCCACATCGGAGGTGTGATGGATGATCTGCCGCTGCAAGTTGGTGTAGTCGACCACATCAAAATCCACCAACCCCAGCGTGCCCACGCCGGCGGCCGCTAGATACAACGCCAGCGGCGATCCCAGTCCGCCCGTGCCGATGCACAGTACTCGCGCCGCCTTGAGCTTCTGCTGCCCCTCCATGCCCACCTCCGGCATGATCAGGTGGCGCGAATAGCGAAGGATTTCCTCCTTGCTAAGAGTTGCGGCGACTTCGGTGGTACCGGGCATATATCCTGGGTTGAAGCCTCAGAAGGGCACTACACGCAGAAACCTAGATCCCTCGCTCCGCTCGGGATGACAACCGTAACTTCTCGGCGAGCCTCCCGCGATGGAAGGCACTATGGAAATGCTATCCCCATCTTTCACTGCCGTGGCATCCTTCTGCAAATAACGAATATCCTCTTCGTTAACGTAAACGTTCACAAAAGCGCGCAGCTTGCCGTCCTCAGTGTAGAGATGCCGCCGTAGATCGGGATGCCGCGCTACCAGTGCATTCATCGCCTCAGCCACGGTGGCACCTGTAACATCGACAGTAGATTGCTTGCCCACATACTGCCGCAACGGTGTAGGAATGTGTATCTTGCTCATCGGATCAATCATAAAGATGCCGCGGCATCACGGGAAGATTCACGCTGGCGACTTGTTAGCGGCTTCCAGGAAAACGGTCGTCACAACGGTAAGGTGGAAACCGGAATTGGAAATTGCTGGCCAAGGCCGTCCCTGAAAAGGCACTTATCTCCCATCCGGCGCCGCTCTACAATCGCCGCGGGGAGAAATTTATGACGATCTTTGATCCGGCTCGGGGCAGAATAATCGATGGTGGCGGCGGCCGCGGAATGCTTCGCCTGATCGGTCTCGGAATTGCCGCATTTCTGCTGGTGATCCTGCTATTCAGTTCCGTGACCCGTGTCGGCACCGGCCATGTGGGCGTACTCACGCTCTTCGGGAAAGTGACGAATGAAACTCTGGGAGAAGGCATCCACCTCATCAGTCCGCTGAAGGCCAACAACGAACTTTCCATCCAGACCCAGACCCTAAAGGAATCGGCCAGCGTACCTTCCAGCGAAGGCCTCATGATGAGCCTGGATACGTCGCTCATTTACCACCTCAATCCGGATCATGCCGCGGAAGTTTTCCAGAAGATTGGCGCCGACTACGAAAATGTGGTGGTCGAACCCACTCTCCGCTCCGCTATCCGCGAAGCCACCGCCTCTCATACCGCCAACGCCCTCTACACCGGCGAGCGCGAGATGGTAGCCAAGCAGATTTTCGACCAGGTCAGCACCCAGCTCAATCAGCGCGGTCTGACCGTGGAGAACGTTCTCTTGCGCGATATCCAACTGCCCGCCACGCTGAAAGCAGCTATCGAAGCCAAACAGCCAAGCCGAGCAGGAATCGCTGGCCATGAACTTCCGCCTGCAAAAGGAAACGCAGGAAGCGCAGCGCAAACGCATCGAAGCGGCCGGCGTACGCGATTTCCAGCAGATCGTGGCGCAGGGCATCACCCCATCGCTGCTGGAGTGGAAGGGAATTGAAGCCACCGAGAACCTGGCAAAGAGCCCCAACTCGAAAGTCGTGGTAATCGGCAACAACAAGAACGGCCTGCCGCTGATCCTGGGACAGTGACCTCAGCGG
This sequence comes from Candidatus Sulfotelmatobacter sp., assembly GCA_049585895.1. Taxonomy (GTDB): domain Bacteria; phylum Acidobacteriota; class Terriglobia; order Terriglobales; family Acidobacteriaceae; genus Sulfotelmatobacter. The sequence goes on from JBAVAV010000581.1 coordinate 4,794, forward strand.
CTAAAGCCAGTCTGTTGGAGACGGTGATGGCGCCGAAGGCATGCCCTGATACGAACCCGGTTCGCGCCACAACTTCCTAACGCGTGATTCGTATCGGCGCACGGCTTTCAGCCGTGCCGAATCGAATCGCCTCATGACGCCTCAAGGCGCTGCGCAGCCGTCTAGAGAGATTCAACTGCTAACATGAACCCGTGCCGCCGCTGCTCGACGTCCGAAACCTGAACATCGAGTTTCCTTCTGCCGCCCTGCGGGCTTTCGGACGCGCAGAATCGCCTCTCCCCACACGTTCCCTGGTAGCGGTCCGCGATCTCAGCTTCTCCATCGCTCCCGGCGAAGTCCTCGGTCTGGTCGGCGAATCAGGCTCCGGCAAATCGATCACTTCTTTGGCGATCATGCGCCTGCTACCGCCGCAAGCCCGCGTTTCCGGCGAGATCTTCTTTTCGGAGAACGGGCCACCGCGCGATCTCGCTACTCTGCCCGACGATTCCATGCGCCAACTGCGCGGCTCCCGTATCGCCATGATCTTCCAGGAGCCCATGACCGCGCTCAATCCCGTGATGCGCGTGGGCGATCAGATCGCGGAAGCAATTCTGGCGCACAACCGCGTATCGAAAAGCGAAGCCTGGCAGCGCACCGTCGATGCCATGAACGACGTGGCCATACCCGATCCCGACCGCCGCGCCCGCGATTATCCTCACCAGCTTTCCGGCGGGATGCGTCAGCGCGTGATGATTGCCATGGCCATTGTGAACCGTCCGCAGTTGCTCATCGCCGACGAACCGACCACCGCTCTCGACGTCACTATTCAGGCGCAGATTCTCGCATTACTTGCCGGGCTGCGCGTGAAGTTCGGTTTGGCAATTCTCTTCATCTCGCACGATCTGGCCGTGGTTTCGCAGGTCGCGGACCGGGTTGCCGTGATGTATGGCGGCAACCTCGTCGAATTGGGCGGCAAGCGGGACATTTTCCAGGTTCCCGCCCATCCCTACACTCGAGGGCTCTTACACGCCGTGCCGGACCTGAGAACGGACCGTGCCCGTCCGCTTGAAACCATCGAAGGCATGGTTCCTCCGTTGCATGCCATGCCGCCGGGCTGCGCGTTCGAGCCGCGCTGCGGCTTCCGCCTGCCCCAATGCGCGCGAGCTATGCCGCCGTTGGTGGAAGTTGCGGCCGGACACTGGGCCCGCTGTCCAGTAATCAACCCAGGGCAGTAGTCTCGGCAAAGCTGCAGTGCCCTTCCGCGTCCACTGTTCTATAATCGCCAGTTTGTCTGGTGCCTATTGCGCATACTGCTGCTTAGCGACATTCACGCCAATCTGGAGGCCTTGGAGGCCTGCCTAACCGCCGCTCCGCCGCACGATCAGGTGGTGAACCTCGGCGATATCGTTGGCTACGGCGCCAGCCCCAATGAGGTCACGGAACGCGCGCGCTCTCTGGGAAAGGTTTTCGTCCGCGGCAATCACGACAAGGCCGCCACCGGCCTGATGGAAATTGACGATTTCAATCCCCTGGCTGCAGAAGCCGCTACCTGGACCCGCAACGAATTGACCGCAGCCAACCACCAATGGCTGCGATCCCTGCCGCAAGGACCCATTCAACTGGAAGGGGTTCCCGGAGTCCAACTGGTTCACGGCTCTCCCAACGACGAAGATGAGTATGTGGTTTCGCTGGGCGATGCGCTGGCGCCCTTGGTTGCGCTGGCCGTGCCCTTAATTTTTTTTGGCCACACCCACTTGCAAGGCGGATTCCTGGCCAACGGTTCCGCGGCCGACGGCTTCCGCCCCGAATATCGTACTGTGGGCAAGGCCGAAGCGATCTCGCTGCAACTGAAACCTTCCACCCGGTACATGATCAACCCCGGCTCGGTGGGCCAGCCGCGCGACGGCGACTGGCGCGCCGCCTTCGCTCTGTTCGACAGCGAAGCGCAGATCGTTTACTTCCACCGCTGCCCGTATGACCTTAAGGCGGCGCAGGACCGCATTGTCGCCGCCAAGTTGCCGGCACGTCTGGCCACCCGCCTGGCCGCCGGACGCTGACCTCGGCAAAGGAGTTGGACTATCGAAGACGAACAGTGTCAGAGGACTGGCGGAGGGTAATGAGGCAGCGAAGTTCAGGTTTTTACTGTTTCTCTGAATGGAGCCAACATTTATCTACGCCGGCCCAAGTCCAACATCCGCAAAACTTGGCGGGCTATGGCACTCCGGGAAACTTGCCCGCTTCCGGGCGCGCAGCCAGACAAGCGCTCCATTTGCCCATGCTATAATCTTGTATTCTCAACCATATAGAGTACGGAGGATTGTATCGATAAACGTTTTATCCGCATCAATGAACGCATTCGCGCCCGCGAAATTCGCGTGATCGACGACGAGGGGGAGCAACTCGGAGTAATGCCTCCTTACGAGGCGCTCAAGAAAGCCCGCGAAAAGAACCTGGACCTGGTGGAGATTTCGGCCTCGGCCGTTCCTCCCGTGTGCCGCATCATGGACTACGGG
>JBAVAV010000582.1:0-5575 GCA_049585895.1 Candidatus Sulfotelmatobacter sp.
GGCTACAGGGATTCATGTAGTCCAACTGGGATCACTCCTCCGGCGCCAACCCTCCCTCGACCATGGTTTCGAAGCGGGTGCAATTCTTGCGGAAGGCCAGCATGAGCTTGCCGGTGGGTCCGTTGCGCTGCTTGGCGATGATGATTTCCGCCTTGCCTTGCAGGTCCGGGTCATCCTGCCTGTAAACCTCTTCGCGGAAGATGAACGCAACCACATCGGCGTCCTGTTCAATGGAGCCCGACTCGCGCAGGTCAGACAGTTGTGGACGGTGATCGCCACCGCGGCTTTCGGGAGCGCGGCTTAGCTGCGAAAGCGCGATCACGGGCACGGCGAGTTCCTTGGCCAGTCCTTTAAGCCCGCGAGAGATTGCGGAGACTTCCTGAGTGCGATTTTCGTAGCGCTTGCCGCCGCCGGACATGAGTTGCAAATAATCGACGATAATCAGATCCAGTTTGCCGGCGCTCTGCTTCAGGCGCCGGGCTTTGGCGCGCATCTCGCTCAACCCAATCCCAGGAGTATCGTCGATGTAAATAGGCGCATGGGCCAGTTGCTCCATAGCCCGCACCACTTTCTTTGTGTCGTCCTGCCACAATGATCCGGTGCGCATCTTGTGCGCGTCCACTTCCGCGGTCGAGCACAGCAAGCGCAGCAGCAGAGCCTCGCGCGACATTTCCAGGGAAAACACTCCGACCACCTGCTGGTCTTTAATGGCGGCGTTCTCCGCGATATTCATGGCGAAGGCGGTCTTGCCCATGGAAGGGCGCGCCGCGATGATGACCAGGTCCGAGCGCTGCAGCCCGCTGGTCATTTCATCGAGAGCGGTGTAGTGCGTGGCCAAACCGGTGATGCGCTGGCCGCGCTGCAGCAGGGCATCGACCGAGCCGAAGGACTCGCGCACGATCTCCTGCACGCCCATAAAGCCGCGCCCGATGCGCTTCTCGGAAAGCTGAAAGATAGCGGCTTCGGCATCACCGAGGACTTCTTCGGCCGAGTCCGACTGATCGGCTGCTCGCGCAATGGCGGTGTTGGCGGCGTGAATCAGCCCGCGCAACAGGGCTTTATCGCGCACGATCTTGACGTAGTGCTCAATGCTGGGCCGGTCCGGGACGCCATCCAGCAGGCTCGACACATAGGCCACGTCTCCGATGGCCTGGAGATCCTTGTGGCGATCAAGCTCCTCGATGAGCGTGATCATGTCGATCGGGCGCGAGGATTCGGCCAGATCGACCATGCGTGTGTAGATACGGCGGTGCGAATCGAGAGAGAAGTCTTCGGTCTTCAAATGCTCGGCGGCCTGGTTGTAGGCGAAGTTGTCGAGCAGGATCGCGCCCAGGATGGATTTCTCGGCTTCTACATTCGCCGGAAGACTGCTGATGGTGTATTCGGAGGTGGCCATGGTCCCGTATGGCACTGTGGCTTACTTCGCCGGCCCAGCATAGCGAATACAAAGCGAAACATCAAATGAATTGTGCAGAACCTGTGAAGCACGAACATATACTGTGGAAAGCTCTCGAAAACACGTCCCCTACTTTGCGGGGGATTCCGAAAGGGCGGCAGGCGTAAGATGAGTGCGATGCCGGGCCTTCTTTTGCACCACTTTTCCCGCTGCCTCTTCCCTGCGATGGCACTGCTCTTTTTCTCTATGTTTAATGCCTGCTCTGGACCAGGGAATTCTTCCTCCGCCACTGCGCCATCCCGCTCGGCGAGAGCGTTCTATGTGGATTGTTCAGCCGCCAGCAATGGCAGCGGAACTCAGACCTCACCCTGGAATTCATTGATTCCTGCCAACTCCTTTGCACTTATCCCGGGAGATTCGCTCCTGCTCAACCGCGGCACCACCTGCAATGGAGCCTTGACTCCCCAGGGCTCCGGCTCCGCAAGCGCGGCCATCGTGATCGACGCCTACGGCACGGGAGCTCAGCCGGTGATCAATGGCGGCGGTGCCGAAGAAGCGGTGAAACTTTTCAATCAGCAATACTGGGAGATCAACAATCTTGAGATTACCGGCGGCAGCCTCTATGGTGTCTACGTTTCCGGCAACACCGCCAACGTCAGCATCAATCACATCCACTTGAAGAATTTGAATGTCCATGGAGCGAACTTCACGTCAGCCAAGCGCGCCGATTCCGGCGAAGTTGTCATCAACGGCACTGGGATTGGAGAGGTACTGAATGACATTCTTATCGACGGCGTAACGGCTCACGACAGCCAGGTCTCGGAAGGCATTTTCGTCAGCGCCGGCGGCGCCTGGACTGGAACCCGGGGAGCGCCGCAGACTTTAGGCGACAATGTGACTGTGCAGAATTCCATCGCGCACGATGTTTACGGAGACGGCATTCTGATCACGGAGACGAACAACGGCCTGTTGCAGGGGAATGTCGTCTACAACAGCGGCCTCTGTCCGAACTGCACGGAGAGCACGCCTGTCGGCCTCTGGGAGTGGTATTGCCATACCTGTACGGTGCAGAACAACGAGTCTTACGCCAACCAAAGCTGGGGCGGCGACGGCGGAGATTTCGACATCGACTACTACAACAACAACAACGTCGTGCAATACAACTACGGGCACGACTCGGCTGGGTATTGCGTGGCTTTTTTCGGCGCCGACGGCGCCGCCAGTCTCGACAACGTGTTCCGCTACAACGTCTGCTCCAACAACGGCCAAAGAAGCGATTTGTCGAAGCAGGGAGAGGTCTTCGTCTATACCTGGGACAACGGTTCCCTCAACGGCGTGCAGATCTACAACAATACGTTCTACTGGAATCCGGCTACCAATGCGGCCGCGCTCATCACCAGCGGCGCCACCTTCTCCGGAAGCGACCCGCTATTTTTCAAGAACAACATCATTTACGCCACTGTGCCCGGGATGATCCAGACCACCTCAGCTTTCACCTTCGACAACAATATTTATTGGACCACCTCAGCGTCTCCAGCTACGTGGCAAGTCGGCAGCAGCACTTACACGGACTTCGGCGCTTATCTGGCGGGCTCGAATCAGGACATGCACAGTTACCAGGCCGACCCGATGCTGAACAGCCCGAGCTATCACGCTGTGGGAAAGCCCACCTCGGCGTTCACTCTGCTGCAAGGCTCCCCGGCTGCCGGCAAGGGAGCTGATGTCTGCAACGCAATCAGCGGATGCTCCATGGGCACGCAGGATTTCTGGGGAAATGCTCTGCCCAACGGAAGTGAATACAACATTGGAGCCTATCAGGGTCCATGAAGAGGCAGAAGCCCGCCGCGGCTGATCGAGTTCATTGGCGCCGTGGCGTCGTTGGGTTGTTGCTTCTGGCGCTCGCACTGGGATGCCGTTCCGAACGATCCGCCAACGCTCTCCCCGATGTGGAAATGCCCCAGGTGCGTGGAGGCACCTTCCGCTTGCGGAGGCAGAGGCAGGAACTTGTCTTGCTCGCCTTCCTGCAAACCGTGCCCGACACCGCCGACACACCCTCCCGCAGGGAAGTGGCCTTTTTGTTGAGCATGAATCACCAGTACGCCGCGCGGGGGTTAAGAGCAGCAATCATCGATTCTTCCGCGCTGGTCCGCAATCAACAGCCCACTCACGAAGAATTGATCAACGCTAGCTACGATTGGCACCTCGACATTCCACTGCTGGAAGATCGCGACAATCGCATCGCCAGCCGTTTGTCAGTTCTTCAACTGCCGACGATGATCTTGATCGCTTCCGACGGAAGCATTTCTCAACGCTGGCAGGGCGTCACGGCTCCGGCAATTCTGGCGCAAGGTATCGAGAAGCAATTTGGTCAGCAATTCGGGAAGGTGCGGAAGACTCCATAACGTTAGGGCACAAACAAATGCGGCTCGGGCCAGCCACCCAAGCCGCATCGTTCGTGAACTTCAAGCCTGCCTTCCGCCGCTTGAGGCGGCGAAACAGCGATTCGGCGGTGCAGCGCTCACGAGGAGTGCTGCGTTTTGCCAGTGCGGGCCGCGAACTCGTGATCCCGGAATCATGGATCCCGAGAGCCACCGTCACACAACCCTCGCAGCGCCAGCAGCCCAACTCTGCTCAAAGAGCGAATTGGAGGAGGAGGCCGCAACGCCCGGGCTACCAGCACGCGCTTTCGCGCGTTTCCGATGTCCCCCGGTAATTCACCCTCGGGAATTACCGGCTGCCACTGGCTCTGTCGCAATCACCGCGCAAGCCTGAGAGTTTCACGTTTTCTATGGACCCCACTGTGAAGTAGAACGCAGCAGGCTGCAACAGAAAAACATGACGGCCTTGTGCAGAAGCTGTGGACGGTGAATCTTCTTTGTGGAAAGCTGAGGAAATCTAAGCTGACGAAGTGGGCCCCCGAACTGAGGAACGTTGAGGTTGTTGCATCTCCCGCTCTCTTCGGGCGGGATACCCTTGAATCTACACGGCTATGGAGGCCGAATTAGGCCTTCCAGCCCCCCAGGCAAATCAGGTTGAATTTTTGACAATCCTGAGACATCTTCGATGAGCCGATTTGCTATAAACAGCGGACTGGGCCTTTGTTTCCAGCAGTGGGGGATACCATGATTCGCCACACGCCGTCACCAGCCGTTTCGTTCGCGGTTCTTTTATTCGTCATCGTTGCCAGCGCCAGCTTTGCGCTCGCGGGTTCGGTCTTGGTTTCGCCGGTTGCCGGCCCACCGACCATAAAAATCGCTATCGTCGGTTCGGGGTTTACACCCGGTGAAACAGTAACCCTCACGTTTGACTTATCACCTGCCGGTTCCGCAACGGTAGACCCGTCCGGCAACTTCAAGCAACGGTTCGCAGTTCCTAAGACCGCGCAACCTGGCGCTCATACCGTGCAGGGCACCGGAGAGAGCAGCGGAACCGTCGCTTCCGCCACTTTTACGGTGCAGACCAACTGGCCCGCTTTCAAGAATGTGCCCGCGCGCGTGGGAGTGAATTCATTTGAGAATACGATCGACCGCAACAACGCGAAATTCCTGACGCTCGCCTGGGTGGGCGTCATGGGTGATCTGGTCGACTTCTCCTCGGCCGCAGTGGTGAACGGCGTCGTCTATATCGGATCTTTCGACGGCAAGCTCTATGCCTTCGACGCCAACGGCTGCGCTCCCCAGACCACATGCCAGCCGCTGTGGAGCGGAGCGACCAACAACGATATCGTCAACTCACCCGCGGTCGCCAACGGCGTGGTATATATCGGCTCCGCTGACCGCAACCTTTATGCCTTTCCGGCCAAGGGCTGCGGCAAATCAACCTGCGCTCCGCTGTGGATTGGGCCCGTAGGGGGCGGCATTCTGGAGAGTTCGCCGCTCGTGGCCAACGGCGTAGTGTACGTTGGCGCAACCGACAAAAAGTTATACGCGTTTGCGGCCACGGGCTGCGGAGGCCACAGCTGCGCGCCCCTGTGGACTGCCACTACCGGCGGCCAGATCACCTCTTCGCCCGCAGTGGCGAATGGCGTGGTCTATGTGGGATCGCAGGATGGCAAGCTCTACGCGTTCACGGCCAGCGGTTGCGGTGGCAGCACATGTTCCCCGTTATGGACCGCCCAGGCCGGAAGCTCAATCATCGAATCCGGGCCGGCAGTTTCCAATGGCGTGGTTTACATCGGGT
>JBAVAV010000583.1:0-1637 GCA_049585895.1 Candidatus Sulfotelmatobacter sp.
GTAAATGGCAATGGAAGCGGTGCGGGTGACGCCGGGAATGTTGCCTCCGACCATCAGCACAACGCCGAACTCGCCCATCGTATGGGCAAAAGCCAATGCGACGCCGGTGATCAGCCCGGGCACGGAAAGGGGAGCGACGACGCGAAAGAATGTGCGCAGTGGCGAAGCGCCCAAAGTGGCTGAGGCTGCGAGCAGCTTGCGATCCACCGATGAAAAAGAAGCGGCGAAGGGCTGCACCGCGAAGGGCAGGCTGTAGAGGATGGAACCGATAACCAGTCCCGTGAACGTGAAGGCGAGTGTGTGCCCGGTCAGCGATTGCCACCAGCGTCCGAGCGGGCTGCGCGAGCCCAGTGCGACGAGCACGTAGAAGCCGAGAACCGTTGGCGGTAGAACGATGGGCAAGGCGACGAGGGCTTCGATCAGGAATTTCCAGCGCCAGCGGGAAAAGGCGATCCAATAAGCGAGCGGAAGGCCGAGGATCAATAGGATGGCGGAGACAACCAGTGCCAGTTCAATCGTTAGTCCGAAGGTCTGCCAGTCGATGGACATGGAAGATTATTGTAAAGGGCTGCGGCAGTCATGCACGAAGCGGAATCTTCTCGATGCACGCAGAAACCGAGATTCCTCGTCGCTCTGCTCCCCGGAATGACAAGGATTATAGGAGCTACTTTTCCTGGGGGAGCGTGAAGCCGTAGCGCTGCAGCACGGCGGCGGCTTCCGGCGACTTCACATATTCCACAAAAGCCGTTGCCTCCTCTTTATGGGGCGACTGCGAGATTACCCCCACCCCCTGATCGAGCTGCGGATAGGCGTCGGATGGAACCGGCCAGTACTTTCCTTTGCCCTGCATCGCGGGCGCCAGGGCGTGAGCCAGGGCCACGAAGCCAACCTGCGCATTACCGGATTCAACGAACTGCGCGGCCTGCGCGACACTTTCTCCCAGGACCAGCCGGTCTGAGACTTTTTCATCCAGACCATAGTGCTTCAACGCGGCCATGGCGGCGCGTCCGTAGGGTGCGTGCTGCGGATTCGCGATTGAGATTTTCTTCACCGAGGGATCGAGCAGCACGTCGATTCCCTTGTGCTCGAAGTCGAGCGTCGAATCTGCCGGCGCCCAGAGCACCAGCTTCCCCACTGCATAGCGGTACAAAGTTGCGCCGTCCGCCTGACCGGCGGCGATCAGTTGACGCGGATAATCCATGTCGGCGGAGAAGAATACGTCGAAGGGCGCGCCATTCTGAATCTGTTGAGTGAGCGCGCCTGAAGCTCCAAAAGAAAGCTTCACCGTGACCCCCGTGCTCTTTTGATAGTTGGCGGCGATGTCTGCGAGTGCGGAACTCAAATCCGCGGCGGCGGCCACGGCGACTGTGTGAGTCGGAGCTTGCGCGCACAACGTGGGTCGGATTAAGGCTGCAACAATAAAGACGAACGACAACAAGCGAGGGATCATGATAAGGGTCCGGGCTCGAAGGTCCTCCACGCGAGATCCCTCACCCGGCAGAAGTACGCCGGGTTTTGATTGCATAACGACGTTGGCTCATCGCAGCGAGTAGATTGGTATGCGATGAACACGACCAAGGCTCGTGAGAGGAGCCAACGTCATGCTGATTATAGGCTGTGATTTTCATCCTGGGTTT
>JBAVAV010000584.1:0-1572 GCA_049585895.1 Candidatus Sulfotelmatobacter sp.
GCCCCTCTCCTTAGCGTCCTGTAATAGATATATCGATAATCATGCAGAATTCAATTCTATATGGATGAATTAGCAGAGCTCGAACAAAGAATTAAACACAAAATCATGCAAACAAAAGACAAAATGCATAAGACTCAGGAAAGAGTGGTCACCGACCGTCTGTGGCCAGAGATAGAGACATTGAATTGGGTATTAAATGAAATATTGGTATTAAGACAGAGGGACGAGGGATTTTACAGCAACACCTGAAATCTTCCGGAACATACCATGCGCTTCATTATTAATTATTTACTCGCTTAAAGGTCTCACATGATATATTATTAATCAATAACATGTTAGCTCTACAATCAAACCCTCATTCCATCCGTATTTTGTACTCATCAGCTTGGAAATTTCAGCAGTCAATTCAGGCTGCGTGTCCTGATCAATTATTCGTGCAGTACCTGTAACTGTTGTATGGTTTACAGTAAATGAAATTCTCGGATTATGAATTATATTCTGGACCCAATGCGCACGCTGCCGAAGTTCTGACATTATATAAAATCTTTCATTCGACTGCACAAACCAGATCTCTATTTGATGCTGTTTTCCAGATTTCCATCCTGTCGTATTAAGATGCAAGAACTGAGATGAGTTAATCAATTACAGGCCTTTCTAACCAAGATATCTTGTGAACCATTCTACGATCTTATTAATTGCAGGATAAACATACTTTTCATTATCATAGAGGTCAATATGATTGCTGGTATCTAACCAAAAAATTTCTTTGGGTTCACCAGCTAATTCATATGCTTCCTGCGCAAATTTTGGAAAACAATATTTGTCATTTCTTCCATGAATAATCAGTAGCGGGGTCGGCGAAACATGATGAGCAGATGGAATTGCATTGAATGACATCAAGTTTTCAATCGATTCAGTAGTATATCGGTAGTCTATGATTAGTGGTGGTTCACTGGTTAACTCTAATGGAGTCTCGTCAATTTGGCATATGTTTGTCGCTATCCTTCTATCTATCGCTGCGGACTTCGTGTTTTGCCTGCGTTATAGGTCGATAACGCAAACTGGCATGATTGCAGATGCTATTAAGATAAACAAATAATTTTGGTTGCAAGAAGTCAAAAAAAATTCAAATATTCTCTGAAAATTGCTTAGGTCATTCGAATCCTTGCGACAGCAATCACAAGCCCGACGGTAATCACCGGGATAATAGTGGCCTTTACCGACCAATTAGTTACTGCCACTCCTCCCGCGATTGCCGCCAAAACGTACACGATCACCACTGCTGCTTGTATTCTTGTTTCGACTCTTTTCTCACCCGAGATCGTCAGATGGCGCCGACGGACAAGACTACTTATCAAGCCAGTCCAGGTACCGGTGATATACGTTGTAGATACGTCGGAGACTCCTAGAGCACGAACTGCAGCACCCTGTATACCCATTGCTACCGTAGCCAGCACAATTATGGTGTACAAGACAAGACCGCTGGGTTTGCCACCAGCGGAAAATCCTACAATTGCTAACAGTAAGAGCACTAGAACCTCCATGATGAAGGCCTTCGTTACAGCTTTAGAC
>JBAVAV010000585.1:0-3639 GCA_049585895.1 Candidatus Sulfotelmatobacter sp.
GAGTTGAATCAGGAGGAACCACTTGTCTACATGGACGAAGAAGACAGCCCGGGCAAAGCGCGACTGCATCGTGGCCTAAGAATTACGATCAATCTGGAAGCCGCAGAAGCAGGCGAAATCATTGCCTACAAGGCAAAGCGCTATGCCCCAGCGATCGAACTCGACCGGATTGACTTTTATCCGACAGAGGAATTCTGGGAAGTTCGTCATCAGAATGCCAGCAAGAATCTGATTCTAGAACCCGGCGACTTTTATATTCTTGCGTCCCGCGAGAGGGTGCGCGTTCCTCCGGAATTCGCGGCGGAAATGGTTCCTTTCGATCCTTCCGACGGTGAGTTTCGCATTCACTACGCAGGCTTCTTCGATCCTGGTTTTGGATATGGCTCCAGCGACATCAAGGGGACGCGCGCCGTGCTTGAGGTTCGAGCTCATGAGGTTCCCTTCTTAATGGAACACGGGCAGCTGGTGGGCCGGCTCAACTACATGCCTTTGCTCTCGCGGCCAGAGAAGATCTACGGAACGAATATTGGATCGTCCTACCAGCATCAGGCGCTCACCCTGAGCAAGCAGTTTCGTGGCGAAATAACGCGGACGTAAAACCAATGAACCACGAAGGACACGAAGTATCACGAAGGCTTTAGTTTCGCTGATTTCCTTCCTTTGACTTCGTGTCCTTTGTGGTTCAAGTTCGACAAACTGATCCACTATCGTCTTTTCGTCAGCTTGCCAACCTTCCCTGCCGCATAGCACACTGAAGCATGAGGGTTCTCACGCGATTTCTGGCGGCGGCTACCGATGCCGCTCACTTCCCTGCTCCGGGTTTGCCCGAAGTCGCCTTCCTTGGGCGGTCGAACGTGGGCAAGTCCAGCGTGATTAACTCTCTGGTCGGCAGCAAGCTCGCCCGCACCAGCTCCACGCCCGGACGCACGCGCAGCATCAATTTCTTCGAAGTGCGATGGCCCGGCAAGCCGCGCCCGGAGCTTATTTTCACCGATCTTCCCGGTTACGGCTACGCCAAATTGTCGCGCGAGATCTCTCAGGAGTGGCCGAAATTTATCGAGCCGTATCTCAATGACCGTGCAGCGCTTGCCCTGTGCCTGATGATGGTAGATGTCAGCATTCCGCCGCAACCAAGCGATCGTCAGTTGCTGCAATTCCTCACTGTGTCCGGACGCGACTTTGTGGTGGTAGCAACCAAGAGCGACCGGCTCTCCGGCAACCAGTTGCGCAATGCACTGAAGATTTTGGGCGAGGAGTATCCCACCGCAGCCATCGTGTCCTATTCGTCAAAAACGGGCGTCGGCCGCGACGAACTGTGGAAGCATATCCGGCGTGCAGCTCATCATGACGAGGTTGGAACATCGACATCATCCGGCATTCAGGATTAGAAAATTCTCAGTACGCCGGAGGGTTTAGAAAATCCACAGCCCCTGGAGGACAATCCCCTTAATTGTTTCGGCTCGAGTGTCCGATGGTAAGGTGCAGGACCTCCAGCGAAGTCCGACGCGGCGCATGGAAGCAATGACGCACGCCGGCACGCTTCGAGAATTCTTCGAGTCGTTATGGCGCAAGAACCCAGTGACAGCATCTCCTATCTGGTGGGACTAAAGCAGACCGCAAGCGGCTCTGCGGCGCCGGCCAAGGTAGGCGAGCCGAGCCCGAAGCCACGCGAAAGTTCAGGTGCGTCCGCAGCTGCGACTCCCCATGTCAGTGGATCCGATAAGCGGCGCAGCCCGAGGTATAAGTGCGAAGGAAGCGCGGAAATGCGCCAGGACGGCTCCGATCTGCGAACCTGGGCTACCTTCACCGACATCAACCTGAACGGATGCTACGTAGGAGCCGCGGCCAGCTATCCCGTGGGTACTCGCCTGCAAGTGAAACTCGAAGCCAAAGGCGTGAAGGTCGAGGCCCAAGGTATCGTCCGCATCAGCTATCCTCACCTGGGGATGGGAATCGCGTTCACTGAAATCTTCGCCGACGACCGCTCGCGATTGTTGGAATTGCTGCGATCGGTTTCTCCGCCCGCCGCGATTCTTGGCTCGGGCGCCGGCTCCGCCGGGCCCCTGAAGAGATAATCCATATCACGGAAGGCCCAAATTCACGGCGGCGCTGTTAGACGGTCCGAAGGAGCCGCAATTCGCTATGATGACAGTGTCATGGCGCTCTACTTGATCACGGGTATCGGCGGCTTCATAGGCTCGTCTTTGGCGCGGGCGCTATTGGAAAGCGGAGAGCAAGTTCGCGGGGTCGATAACTTCTCTACCGGCAAGCGGGAAAACGTTGCCGAGATTCTGAAACGAATCGATCTTCACGAAGCTGACCTCCTCGATTTGGACGCGATGAAGAAAGTGTGCGCAGGGGTGGACTACGTGCTCCATCAGGCGGCAATTCCTTCCGTGCCCAAGTCGGTGCTCGACCCGAGGGGCAGCAACCGCGCCAACCTGGATGGAACAGTGAACCTTCTGGTCGCGGCACGGGATGCCAAGGTCAAGCGCGTGGTTTATGCGGCATCGTCTTCCGCCTATGGCGATACGCCCACGCTGCCCAAGCACGAAAGCATGACGCCGGACCCGATTTCGCCCTACGCGGTGGCAAAACTGGCGAGCGAGCATTACATGGTTTCGTTTTACCGCTGTTACGGGCTGGAAACCGTGGCGCTGCGGTATTTCAATATTTTCGGCCCACGGCAGGATCCAGGGTCGCCATATTCGGGCGTGCTGGCCAAATTCATCACACTGATGCTGCGCGGCGAACAACCCACGATTTTTGGCGACGGCGAGCAGAGCCGCGACTTCACCTACATCGATAATGCCGTCGAAGCGAACCTACTGGCCTGCACAGCGCCCGCGGGGCGGGTTGCGGGCCAGATGTTTAACGTGGCGACCGGCCGCCGGGTCACACTCAACCAGACATTCAAGCTGCTGCAGGAACTGACGGGATATTCCGGGCCTCCCGCCTACGGCGCGGAGCGCGGTGGCGATATCAAACATTCGCTGGCCGACATTTCCAAGGCCGAAACCGGTTTGGGTTACAAGCCCAGAGTGAACTTTGAAGACGGCCTGCGTCGGACGGTGGATTGGTATCGAAGTGCGGGCATCGGACCTCGGACGTAAGACCTCGGGCCTCGGACGTCGGATCTCCAGACCTCGCTCTCGCCTGGAAGTGTTAAAGATTGATCCTGTGCATACGGATGGTGCATCCGAGAGCCTCGGAGATCGTCAGACCAGGCATAAAGGCGTCACAGGAGTCTGCTCGCTCGATGTGGACGAACTATCGAACGGAATATCGTACTCACGTCCGAACGGATGCGAGCTCTGTCTCCATTCGTCCACCGCTTTGGCAACCGCTTGCTGCGTGCGTTCGCCCAATACCCATTCCAAGGCTATAATCCGGAGTTATCTAGCGTGTCTACTTGACCGTAAATACAAAAATGTCACTCTCAACCGAACCCGACAATTCCACGCGCACCGAATCCGACAGCATGGGAAAGATCGAAGTCCCGGCCAATGTCTACTGGGGGGCGCAGACGCAGCGCTCGCTGCTGCATTTCAACATTGGGCGCGACACGATGCCGCCGGAGCTGATCCGGGCCTTCGGCTTTCTCAAGAAAGCGTGCGCGCTGGTGAATCAGGACCTGGG
>JBAVAV010000586.1:0-8480 GCA_049585895.1 Candidatus Sulfotelmatobacter sp.
CCCCTATCCCAACCAGATTGCAAAACGCCCCAAGCTGCCGAATTCGCATCCCGATCTGCGGCCAGTTCCGAAGGGTGTCGGCAAAACAACTCTTGCGGGGACGCGAGCGGCCGTCCGCACCGTGATCCGTTACCGCAACGGAGTGCTCAACGGAAAGGGCGCCAGCCTGCTCGATGGCTACATGGAAGACCTGGCCACCGACCGCATCTATCGCCTGATGATTGCGCAGCGCGTGCGGCATAAAGTGAAAGTTACGGGCGATGATGGCAAGCCGATCGAGCATTCTCCATCATTAGTGACCCGTCTGTTCGACGAAGAACTGATCAAGCTTCAGCAGAACCCGCCAGCAGAGATCGACAGCAAAGCGGCAACAACTCTGCCCGAAGCGCGCCGCATCGCAGAGCAGATGATTGTGCAGGGACATCACTCCCCGATTTAGACGGAACGCACTCTTCGTATCATCGGGCGGGTGGCCCTCATCTGCCGAGTAGTTCAACTTTTGGGTGCCCCATTTCTCGCGTCTTTTGCGAGAAAGCTTGCCCTGAGCGCAGTCGAATGGGTGGGGCCTTTACTTCATCTGCTTCCCGTTTCTTAAGCCAAACTGGCGTGAATAGCGAGACTTTCGGCGACCTTACGCAGTCGCTTATCTCTTGTCCACAAAAGAGTGGACGAATTGAGAAAGACAGAAGCGATCAGGTGTGCGTCGGTCAGACCGATGCCGAGGCTATACAACCGGCGAGCTTCAATCATGAGCCGCAGTTCGCTCGACTGCGCCACTCGCACTTGTGGTAACAAGTCCAGCAGGGCAAGCGTCCTGGTGCGCTCTCGCAAGGATCCAAGAGCAAGATCCGCAATGATGAAAGGATGGATCGTGATATGCCCTTCTCTGAGAAGCTGGCGCATTTGCCTGTTTCCCGAACGGAGATGGTCGATCCAGATCGACGTATCCGCGAGAATCAATTCTGTCCCGATCTGCGGCGTGGAATAGTCCTCAATTCGGGCATTGTGCCTCCCAATGCCGCCAGTCTGCGGGCACTTTCGCGCTCAATGAGGGCTTTCAGGGCTTCTCGAATCAACGCCGTTTTCTCGGCTACCCCGGTGAACTCCTGTGCCATGCGTACGAGATCGTCATCCAGCGCAACGGTTGTTCTCATTGAAACTCCAAGCACTGATTATATCATCAAATGATGTCCATAGTGGTGCGTCCCCGATCCAGCGGCCTGCCTGTCCTTGGCTTTACCTTTGTCCTCATCACTCTGGTGGCGTCGGTCGATTTCGTACCGTAATATCTCCAAGTACAGCTTGAAACAGGAACGAGGACTATGAGCGCCACCGACCAGGCAACTTCCGCAGTTCACTTCCCCACCCTGCAACCACCTCGCCGTTATCTCTTCGGCCCCGGCCCCAGCATGGTTCACCCGCGAGTTTACGAAGCGCTATCGAAGCCGATAGTCGGACATCTCGACCCTTTTTTCATCCAGGTAATGGGAGACGTTCAGCAATTGCTGAAACCAGCTTTCGGAACAAAGATCGGCGCCACGCTGGTCATTTCCGGCACCGGCAGCGCGGGCATGGAAGCTGCCGTGGCGAACTTTGTCGAACCCGGGGCCAAGTTTGCTGTGTTTGCCAATGGATACTTTTCCGACCGGCTCACGGAAATGGCGAAGCGCAACGGCGCTGACGTCGTACGTTTTGAAAAGCCTTGGGGCGAGACCTTTACCGATGATGACGCAACAGAATTCATCCGCCGCGAGAAGCCCAAGGTTGTGGCTTATGTTCATGCCGAGACATCCACTGGAGCGTTGCAACCCGGCAAGGCCATCTGCGCCGCCGCCCACGATGCCGGCGCTCTAGTAATCGCCGATTGCGTTACCTCGCTCGGCGGGATGCCGGTAGAGTTCGATCAGACCGGCATCGACGTGGCCTACAGTTGCACGCAAAAAGGATTGAGCTGTCCACCCGGCTTATCTCCGATGGCCATGTCGGCGAGGGCTATGGAGTTCCTAAGCGCCCGCACGACTACGTCGCGCAGTTGGTATTTGGACCTCAAGCTGATTCATGACTATTCCACGGTCTCGCACCGCTACCATCACACGGCGCCGATTTCCATGTTCTACGCCTTGCGCGAGGCGCTCCTGGTCATTGCCGAGGAGGGACTTGAGAACCGCTGGGAGCGGCATCGCCGCTGCCATAGATCTTTTGTTAAGGGCACGGAAGCTATGGGGCTGCGCATGCACGTTCCCGAAGGACATCGAATCGCGACCCTGAACACGGTGTGCGTTCCGAAGGGTGTGGATGAGGCGAAGGTGCGAAGACGCCTGTTGGATGAGGCAGGCATCGAGATTGCCGGCGGTTTCGGCCCGCTCGCTGGCAAAGTCTTCCGCATTGGCGTGATGGGCCCATTAGCCACCGAAGATAACTTGCAGTTTCTTAAGAAGGAGTTCAAAAAGGCCTTGAGCGCGGAAGGCTACTCGAACTAGATTGATAGGATTTTCTCGCGCGCGTGACGGCAAATTCCCTTTGTTTCGCGGACAACAGAAAAAGTTGGCCAAACATCCAAGTGCCCGCGCCAGAGACGAGAACGAATGACACTCAAGTCAGTTGACACTCTTCTTGATGTCTTGCACTTCGCTGATAGTCACACCGCAGTGATCGTACCCGAACTCGGCATCAACGTCACCTACGATTCGCTCCGCCAGCAGGTTTTCGACATGGCAAACGCTTTGGCTTCCGCCGGCATTCGCCGTGGCGACGCCGTAGCCATCGCATTGCCCAATGGATTGCCTGCGATTGTCGCTTTTCTGGCGGCCTCAATCGCCGGGACCGCAGCCCCTTTAAATCCCGCGTACCCCTACGAGGAGTTTCTCTTTTTTCTCGGTGACACCAATGCGCGCATTTTGCTTTGCCCTCCGGTAGGCGCGGAATTCGTGCGCAGCGCCGCCGCGGACCGCAAGATCCCGGTGTTCTCGGTGGAAATGAACGCCCAGGGAACCGTTCGCATGTTGGGCGGTTCCACCGGAGTCACCGCAGCGGAGCCCAAAGCTGACGACATCGCCCTCATCCTGCACACGAGCGGAAGCACGGGGCGGCCCAAGCGTGTGCCCTTGCGGCATTTCAACCTGGCCGTCTCCTCGGCGAATATCGCGAATACATATGCATTGTCTGAAGCGGATGTTTCGCTGTGCATCATGCCGCTGTTCCACATCCACGGGCTGATTGGCTCGACCATGGCAACTCTGCTGTCCGGAGGAACTGTGGTCGTTCCCGCCAAGTTCAACGCGCTTACGTTCTGGCGGACGGTGCGGGAACATCGCGTGACCTGGTATTCGGGCGTGCCTACGATGCATCAGCTCCTGCTGGCCCGGACTCACCAAAAACCGGCCGAATCCGCCTCTCTGCGCTTCATCCGTTCCTGCAGCGCGCCCTTCTCCCCCGGGCTGATTCACAAGATCGAAGAGCTGTTTGGCGTACCCTTCGTCGAAGCTTATGGAATGACCGAAGCGGCCCACCAGATGACGTCGAATCCTCTGCCTCCGCGTCATCGCAAGCCCGGATCTGTCGGCGTGGGCGCCGGACTGCGTATCTGCATCATGGATAAGGAAGGCAATCACCTCGGAACCGGCCAGCGGGGCGAAGTCGCCATTCAGGGAGCCAACGTATTTCGAGGATACGAAAACAATCCCGAAGCCAACGCTCGCGCTTTTGTGAATGGATGGTTTCGTACCGGCGACGAAGGACTACTGGACGCAGACTGCTATCTGCACTTGACCGGCCGGATCAAAGACATCATCATCCGCGGCGGCGAGAACATCGCGCCTCACGAAGTCGATGAGGTTTTGCTAAGGCATCCCGCAGTCGCGGCCGCGGTCACGTTCGGCTGCGCCCATCCCATTCTGGGGGAAGAAGTGGCTGCCGCCGTAGTTTTGCATGAGCCGCACGGCGCCACGGAATCGGCGCTGATCAAGCACTGCTGCGAGTTTCTGGCAGAGTACAAATCTCCGAAGAAGATTTATCTGGTGAAAAGTATTCCAACCACGGCGACCGGTAAAATTCGCCGGCGCGCAGTCGCCGCCGCTCTCCTGGATGGGCAAGGATGAGATTCCTGATCGCGGGTGCGGGGGCAATCGGAGCCTACATCGGCGCGCGCATGGCGCAAGCCGGATTCGATGTCGTCCTCTTCGCCCGCGGGCCGCATCTTCGCGCCATGCAGGAGCAGGGTGTGCAGGTGAAAAGTGTTGAAGGAGATTTCGTAGCGCGGCCCGCAATCGCCAGTTCCCTCGAGGAAGTGGGACCGGTGGACGTTATCTTTCTTGGCGTAAAGGCCCACGCCCTGCCGCAACTTGCGCCTCAGTTAAAGCCGGTGTTGGGTGCAGACACGATTGTCGTCAGCACCCAGAATGGAATCCCCTGGTGGTACTTCCAGGGTTTCGGTGGAGAATGGGAAGGAACTCGTCTGGAGCGCATCGATCCCGGTGGCGTGATTTCTTCTGCCATCGAAGCGCGCCGGGTGCTCGGGTCCATCGTTTACTTTTCAACCGAGATTACAGCCCCCGGGGTAATTCAACACATCGAAGGGAACCGCATTACTCTCGGCGAGCCGGACGGCACGCGCTCCGATCGCTGCCGCCGGATTGCGGAGGCTCTCATCGCCTCCGGCTTGCGCTGCCCGGTCACTGCCCGCATCCGTCACGAGATTTGGGTAAAAGTTCTGGGCAACGCGTCCTTCAATCCGGTCAGCGCACTCACGCGCGCTACGCTGGTTCAGATGGTGCAGGATCCGGGAGTTTGCTCACTGATCCGGAATATCATGCTGGAAGTGGAAGCGGTGTCCGGTAAGTTGGGCCTGGAGCTGCCGGTTTCAGTCGATCAGCGAATTGCAGGCGCGGAAAAAGTTGGGCAGCACAAAACCTCGATGCTGCAGGATCTCGAAGCCGGCCGGCCGATGGAACTGGAAGCGCTGGTAGGTGCGGTCGTGGAACTGGGAGAGCGAGTAGGCTTACCGATGTCCTACACCCGCACAGTGTATAGTTGCACGAAGCTGTTGGCCGAGTGTGCAGCTGGCAACAGTGGCTGAGGGCTTGAACATATTGATCGGTTCCAGCACTCGTCTCGTTGCAGGCACACATCCGTCGTCTTTTGTCACCCGGCAATAACAGTTGCCAAGGGCTTGACATCGACGGTATACTTCGCTGGTCCACTTACCGGACCACTTGCCCCTATGACAGCACCCACCAGATCCGACTTCGAGGTTGTGCGCAGGAACAAGGTCTACGAGGAAGTCGCCCGGCAGATCGAACGTCTGATTCTGAAGAAACTGAAACCCGGCGACAAGCTGCCTTCGGAACGCGAACTCGCGGAAATGCTTGAAGTCAGCCGTAGCTCCATTCGAGATGCGATTCGAGGCCTGGAATTGATGGGCTTAGTGGAACCCCGTCAGGGAGCGGGGACGATTGTTCGCGAGCTGTCGGCGGAATCCCTGGTCAATCCTTTTTCGAATGCCCTGAAGCATCAGCAGGAACTGGTGGGCGAGCTTCTGGATTTTCGCAAGATGCTCGAACCTCCGCTGGCGGCGCGCGCCGCAACGCACGCTTCTCCCGAAGAAATCTCAGAGATGGAAGAGATTCTGCAGCGGCAACAGGAAAAGCAGGATCAGGGAGACTCCGCTGTCGCGGAAGACGCGGAATTCCACTATAGCGTGGCTCTGGCTTCCGGGAACAGTGTCGTGCTGAAAGTGCTCGACATTCTCATGGACCTTCTGCGCGACACCCGTAAACGTTCTCTGCAGCTGGAGGGGCGCCCACAAAAGTCATTGATCGGCCACCGCCGGATTCTCGCTGCCATCAAGCGCCGCGATGCCGAAGCCGCAAAGTCCGCGATGCGGCGCCACATTGAAGACGTCGAAGAGATCGTACTGAATAAGCTTTGATCCAGGTAATTCTGCGCCTGGAAGCTCTGACTCCTGTAAGACCTGGCGCACGTACCACAGTACGAAGTGAGGATGAGGGCTGATTATGAGCTACACCGAACTCACCGTTTGGACGCGCGGCATCATTATGGACAAAGAGGGCCGCGACATCGTGAACTCCATCTCCGCGTCCGCCCGCCTCGAAGGCAAGTACGCGCAAGCCATGGAGAATTACGTCGACAATCCCGATCGCACCAACTGCCCCACACGCAAGTATTGCCGGGTAAGCGATGCCATTATCGAGAACGAGCTCACCTACGAGAACGAGCAGCCCAACATCATCGTGCTGGTGGAAGGCACGATGGTCAAGGGTTGGGATTACATGCGCGGCATGCCTCCCGGCGGAACGCTGGTGATCAACACGCATTACACGCCGGAGTACATGATTCGATTCGTGCCCGGACCCGAGCGGCTCGCCCAGCTTGTCTGTGTGGACGCCGCCAAGCTGGCCGACCATAAATGGCTCTACTACCGGCTGGGCGAGCTCGGCCTCGACCGCCTTTCAACCGAGGGCGCAGCCGAGCGCAACAAATCGATCGCGCCCGATATTGCCGCTCCGCTCATTGCGGCTGTGGTCAAGACTACCGCCATCGTGAAGATCGAAACCATTGAGCCCATGATTGCCAACAAGAAGGCGTTCCAGATGGCACTTGAGGAGTTGCACATCATGCCGCTGAATCCAGTGGCCGCATAGGGAAGGATCACATGTCGACCAAAGGCACACGCATCCCCGACCGGCTCATGATCCCATTCGCCGGCATCACTCCCGCCCCGTCGCAGGGCAAGGGGCAGGACCTGTTCCCAACCGGCAACTGGCGGTCCATAAGACCGGTATATCGGGACAAGCTGCCGCCCTGCAACAACGCTTGCGGAACCAACGAAAAGATCCAGGGCTACCTCGACCTCGTGAAGCGCGGCAAATATCTGGACGCCTACGCGCTCATCAAAGAAGATATGCCCTTCCCCTCGGTGACTGGCCGGGTGTGTTATCACCCGTGCGAGCAAGCCTGCAACCGTGGACAGTACGACGAAGCGATTTCCATCCGCGCAGTCGAGCGCTTTCTCGGCGATCTCGGACAGGCCCTGCCGCGCGATGTTGTCAAGGCCGGAAAGCCCAACGGCAAAAAAGTCGCCGTCGTCGGGTCGGGTCCTGCCGGCCACAGCGCCGCATATCAGCTTGCGCGCCTCGGCTACCAGGTGACGATCCTTGAGAAATCTCCGAAAGCAGGCGGATTGAATCGCGGCGGCATTCCCGACTGGGTGCTCCCCGCAAACATCCTCGATCGCGAGATCGAGCGTCTGGTCGAGCTCGGGATAACGATCAAGACCAACGTCGAAGTCGGGAAGGATGTTTCCTGGGACGACTTGAAAAAGAATTACGATGCCTGCGTGCTGGCCGTGGGCCTCACCGACGCCAACAGTGCGCGAGCCGAGGGCGAGGACAAAGAAGGCGTGCTTTACGGCCTTCCGTTCCTTCGCGACATCGGCATGGGCACCTCAAAGGTCAAGCTGGGTGCGCGAGTAGCCGTCATCGGCGGCGGAAACACCGCCATCGATTGCGCCCGCGAAGCACTGCGGCAAGGTGCCGTAGAAGTCACGATGATCACGGTGGAAGCGAACCCCAAAGAAATGCCGGCGGTGCCGGAAGATCTGCACGACATGCTTGAAGAAGGTGTGGAGCTGTTGCACGGGCGGGCCATGACCGCCGCTCTCGGCAACGGCAGGCTCGAGGCTTTGCAGCTGCATCCAGCGCGTTTCTCCGGCGCAATCAATGCCTCGCCGATCACCATCAATCGGGAGGTCCCGGCGGAGCGCTTCGCCGTCGACAACGTGATCATCGCGGTGGGACAGCGGGCCTCGCTCGGTTGGTTGCCGGATGAATTCAAGTCCGAACGCGGCACTATCAAGATCGATCGCTTCGGCCGCCTCGGCGACACAAATTTTTTTGCCGCCGGCGACGTGGTGCAGTTGGGTTCGGGTCAGCCGCTCATGGTGGTGAATGCGGTTGGCGACGGCAAGCGCGTGGCCTTCAATCTCGACAAAGTGCTGCGCGGCGAATCCCTGCAGCCGCGCACGATTCCCGTCGACGTCATCTTTGATTTGAACCGCATGAATATGACGTACTTCCCGCACTTCCCGCGCGTCAAGCAGGATCTGCTGCCGCCCGCAAGCCGGCGCAAGACGCAGGAAGAAGTGATTCAGGCATTCTCGGAAGAGCAGGCTGTCGAAGAGGCCAGCCGCTGTTTCAGTTGCGGCACCTGCAACGCCTGCGACAACTGTTACCTGGTGTGTCCCGAGCCCTGCATTGTGCGGGATACGCGTTCGAACGGCCTCTATAAGATTCTGGTCGACTACTGCAAAGGTTGCCGAGTGTGCATCGAGGAATGTCCGACGGGCTGCCTCGAGGGCGTGCCCGAACTCGATTTCGACACCGGCGTCGTCCGCATGGATACAGCATTCGCTATTTCGCCTGGCCTGCACGGACGCCAGGCGGAAGAGTTGAGGAACCTGGGAG
>JBAVAV010000587.1:0-5403 GCA_049585895.1 Candidatus Sulfotelmatobacter sp.
GAACCAGATTGAGGCTGAGTGCGCCAGCCGTTGATACTTCGCCGCCCAGCTCGAACTCGACACGATCGTCAGCGATGCGAGTGATGCGGCCGCGGCGGACGTTAGAATCGGAATTTGCATCGGAACCGGTGGCGATATCGAACTCCTGACCCATCCGCGCCCGCAAAACGCGCACCAGGTGGTGCGCATGTTCGCCGGTCAACGCAGCGCGATCTCCCGAGACTTCGTCAGCAATGAAGCGGCGGCGGGTCATGTCTCAGTTCTTAGTTCCCAGCTCTCAGTAAACGCAAATTATGTTTAGGTATTTCGGCCAAGGTGAGCCCGTCGGCGTTTGAGACTCGCGCACACAAGGCTGGCCTGAGCGGGATGATAAAACGCAGCGATCTCGCGACCTTAAAGCTGAGAACTGAGAACTTCTACCCGAACATGTCTTTTACTTTTCCCAGCAGAGAGCGCACAAGGGGTTGATTGTCGACTTTCGCCGTGGTCTCGAGTTCCTGCAGCAGTTCTTTCTGGCGCTTGCTCAGCTTCGCGGGAATCTGCACGCGCACTTCCACGTAGAGGTCGCCCTTGCCGTGTCCACTAAGCACGGGCACTCCCTTATTGCGGATGCGAAACGTCGTACCCGGCTGGGTGCCGTCGGGAATCTTGAGGTTGTGCTCGCCTTCCAGCGTGGGGACGCGAATCTCCGCGCCCATGGCTGCCTGGGTTACCGACAATGGAACCACACAGTGCAGATCATTGCCCTCGCGCTCAAAAAACGGATGCTCTTTCACGTGCAGCACCACGTAAAGATCGCCGGCCGGCCCGCCGAACGCCCCAGCCTCTCCCCCTCCCGGAAACCGGATGCGCGTTCCGTCCTCGACTCCGGGTGGAACCTTTGCGTCGACGGTTCGCTGGCGCAGGATTCGCCCTTCGCCTTTGCATTTCGCGCACGGATCGGTAATCACGCGGCCGGTTCCCTGGCAAGCGGGACAGGTGCGCGCGATGCTGAAGAAACCCTGCTGGTAGCGTACCTGCCCGCGGCCGGCGCACGAACGGCAAGTGGTCGCTCCTTTTCCCGGCGCAGAGCCTGAACCGAGGCACTCCTCGCAGGCTTCGTGGCGGCGCACCGTAACCCGCGTCTCCGTGCCGAAGACCGCCTCTTCGAATTCGATGGTCAAGTCTTCCCGCAGATCGGCGCCTCTCTGGCTCCGGCTGCGGCGGCGTCCCCCTCCGCCGAATACGTCTCCGAAGCCGAAGAACTCGCCGAAAATGTCGCCGAAGTCCTGGAAGACAGTGGCATCGAAACCGCCCGGCCCGCCGGAACTTCCCAATCCAGCGTGACCGAAGCGATCGTAGACAGCACGCTTTTCCGAGTCCGCGAGAATGGCATAGGCCTCGCTGACTTCCTTGAATTTGCCTTCGGCATCGGGGTTGTTGGGATTCCGGTCAGGATGGTGCTGCAGCGCCAGCTTGCGGTAAGCACTCTTGAGTTCCTGCTCGCTGCAGGTGCGGGTTACGCCCAGCACTTCGTAGTAATCGCGTTTTGCTTTCGTATTCAGAATAGGCCTTCTAAATGAAGAGACTACAACCGGCGTGGAACCTACTTACCGGGATTCCTCGCCACCTTCACCATCGCCGGGCGCAGCAGCCGGTCCTTGATCTTGTAACCGCGCTGCAACTCTTCCAGCACCTGATGATCGGGAGCGTCGGTAGTTTCGACCATCTCGATGGCCTCATGGTAGTGTGGATCGAAGGGTTCGCCCTTGGCGGGGATCGCGCGCACGCCAAGCTTGCCGAGCGCGTCCTGAAACTGCCGGAGGATCAGTTCGACGCCGCCGCGGAAGTCTACGGGGTCGGACTTGACCTGAAGAGCGCGCTCGAAGCTATCCAGTACTGGCAACAACAACTTGATCGCGTCAGCGGCGGCGTAGTCGCGGAATTCCTGCTGCTCTTTCCCGACGCGCTTACGCGCGTTATCGAATTCCGCCTGAGCGCGCGCCAGCCGGTCGAGCAGCGAGTCGCGCTCGGCCTTTACCTTTTGCAGTTCCTGCTCCAGCGGAGACATCTCCGCGGCCATAGCCGGACTCGCGCCAGCCATTCCTGCACGTGCAGAGTCTTCGCTTCCGTCGTTAGATGCCGGCAACTCGTGTTCTACATCCAAACCGGTCTTCCCTTCCGATTTTCCGTTTGCTTTCCTCATAGGTCGATACGTCTACTAGCTACTCCGATTCATTCAAGATCTTGTCGAACATGCGCGCGATGTAAGACACCGCGTTGATGGTGTGCTGATAGTCCATGCGCGTCGGACCAATCACCGCCAGGGATCCAAACATGTCGTTACCCGAGCGTGCCGGGGCGCCAATCAGCACGAAGTTCTGCATCGAGGGCAACGCCTCGTCGAGTCCGATCACCACCCGCACTGCTTCCTGCTTCACGTCAAGGTAAGCTCCCAGAAGTCCCGCGACCTTTTCTTTCTCTTCCAGCGTCTTCAGCATCTCCTGCAGCCGCTGGCGGTCTTTCTCGCTCACCATTTCGCCGGCCACCAGATTGGCCGCGCCTTCCACAAAAACCACCTGCACTCCCGGCTCGGCCGCGAGCGCGCCCTGCTTGTAGAGTTGCTCGATCGAATGCATCAGCCGGTCGTATTCGTTGCGCTCCTGTTCGATGCGGCGGGCGAGTTCGGCGCGCATCGCCTCCATGGTCCAGCCGCGGAAATTTTCGTTGATGTAGCGCGACGCCAGATCAAGCTCGGCCTGCGGCAAATCGAGCCGCAACACCCGGTCGCGCACCAGCCCGGACCGCGTCACCAATACCGCCAGCACTTTCTGGTCGCCCAAGCGCGAAAAATAGACGTGCTCCAGCGCGTTCTTTGCCCCGCTGCTGGCCACGGTTACGCCGACGTTGCGCGAAATCAGCGACAGCACATGCGAAGTGCGCTCCATGAACTCCTGTACATCGCTGATGCCGGCCAGCGAATCGGAAATCATGCCTTCTTCCTGCGGCGCCAGCCGCGCCTCGCCCGTCATCTGCTCGACGTAATAGCGATAGGCGTCGGTCGTCGGCACCCGGCCCGACGACGTATGCGGCTGCTCGAGAAATCCGGCGTCGGAGAGGTCGGCCATCACATTGCGAATGGTTGCCGGGCTCAGCCCCTCGCGGTTCGACCTCGCCAAAGTGCGCGAACCCACCGGCTCGCCCGTGGAAATAAAAGTTTCCACGATCGCGGTCAGAATTTCGCGTTCCCGGCTTCCGATATTGGGGTCAGAGGGCATTCAAAGTATCTGCGCGAGTTCAGGTCCGAGCCGCAGCCGAAGGGGGAACAACTGCTTCCGATTCATTCACTTAACTATGTTAGATGCAAAAACTTAGCTTTTGGACCCATAACCGCGATTCTGTAGCGATTCTAGGAATGGGATACGGGCCTGTCAAGCACCGGACATGGAACTTTATCGCCGAGATCGGAAGTGCGCTACGGGGTTCCGCAAATTCAAAGCCTGCGGACCGAAAAAGCGGAGGCTCACCCCGCTCCTGCATCGAAAGGTTAGCTGAAGCCCGATAGCCGAAGCCCGAAGCCCGCAGCCCGCTTACCGTCTTCCGAGACTCTTGACGGTATTATGAAGCGAAGCCATGAAATCCATACCCCACATCGCGGTCGTCGGAGCCGGAGCGTTCGGTGGCTGGACCGCCCTGCATCTTCTCGAGCGCGGCGCTCGCGTCACGCTGCTCGACGCCTGGGGACCGGGAAACTCGCGGGCGGCGTCGGGCGGCGAGACCCGCATCATGCGCGGCACCTACGGCCCGGACCAGCCTTACACCGAACTCGCCGCCCGCGCGCTCAAGTTCTGGGCGAAATACGAGCGGCGCTGGAAGCAGCAATTCCTTCACCGCACCGGCGTTCTCTGGATGGTAAGCAGCTGCGACGACGCTTATGAGCGCGGCTCGCTCGCAGTACTGCGCAAAGCCAAAATCAAGTTTCAGGAACTCTCCACTGCCCAGATGAGAAAGCGCTGGCCGCAGATCAACTCTGAGGGCGTTGAGTGGTGCATCTTCGAGCCGGAATGCGGATACCTCGATGCCCGCGCCAGTTGTCAGGCCGTGGTGAAGGCGTTTCTGGCGCACGGTGGCAAGTATCGCCAGATGGCCGTCTTGCCCGATGGTTTGGAAAGTGCGCCACTTCGCAGCCTGATTCTCTCCGACAACTCGCAGCTCAAAGCTGACCACTATGTCTTCGCTTGCGGCCCTTGGCTGGGCACGCTGTTTCCGGAGACCGTCGGGAGTCTGATTACGGCAACTAAGCAGGATGTATTCTTCTTCGGCACTCCGTCTGGCGACACCCGTTTTGACGACGACCACCTGCCGGTGTGGGCCGATCACCGCGAGCACTTTCTCTACGGCATTCCCGGCAGCGGCCGCCGCGGATTCAAGGTCGCCGACGACACGCGCGGCCCCGCGTTCGATCCAACATCCGGCGAGCGGGTGGTCAGCCAGGAAGTGCTGCGGTCAGTTCGCGAGTATGTCGCCTTTCGCTTGCCCGCGTTGAAGGATGCGCCGCTGATTGAAACGCGTGTCTGTCAATACGAGCAGACGCCGGATAGTAATTTCATCGTGGACCGCCATCCCCGGATGGAGAACGTCTGGCTGCTGGGCGGCGGCTCCGGGCATGGCTTCAAGCATGGGCCAGCTGTGGGGAAGATGATGGCTGAATTGATTTTGAGGGATGGCGGACCGGATTCGGTCTGGCGACTCTCGCGGTTCTCGAAGAAACAAAAGAGCTAACCACAGAGGGCACAGAGTCCCACGGAGGTCTTTCCTCTGGGTCCCCTGTGCCCTCTGTGGTTAAGATTTCCTTACTGAATCTGAATCACGCCAGCCGGCGCGGCGGCTTTGATCTCCTCCACGCGACTCTGCACCCTCCGCGCGAATGCATACAGCGACTTGGCGTGCGGCGAATTTTCGCCCTCCATCACAATCGGCTTGCCGCCGTCGCCGGACTTGCGCACTTCCGGATCAAGCTCGATGCTCCCCAGAAACGGCACGTCAAACTGCTGCGCCATTTTTTCCGCGCCGCCGCGCGAGAAAATATCGATCTCGTGATTACAATGCGGGCACGTAAAATAACTCATGTTCTCAACCACGCCCACCAGGTCCACTTTCATCTGCCGGAACATTTCGATCGCCTTGCGCGCATCTTGCAGCGAAACATCCGACGGAGTCGAAACCACCACCGCGCCCGTCAGCGGCACCGACTGCACCAGCGACAACGCAATATCTCCCGTGCCCGGCGGCAGGTCGACGATCATGTAATCGAGAGCTCCCCACTCCACCAGCCCCAGAAACTGCTTCAGGATCTGGTGCAGCATGGGCCCGCGCCAGATGATGGGCTTGTCGCCGGGGTTGAGGAACCCCACAGAAATCACC
>JBAVAV010000588.1:0-7493 GCA_049585895.1 Candidatus Sulfotelmatobacter sp.
CCCAGCAGCAGCAACAATGCGATCGCGATGGCCCCGAAAATATCCATCAGAGGCGAACTGATGGCGGCCGCTGCCACCGAACGCAGGTTGGCGCGAAATAAATGGTGCGCCGCCCGGCGGAACCTCGCAACCTCCCACGATTCCATGCCGAAGGCCTTCACGATGCGGTTCCCGGTGATGGTCTCGTGCAGAATGTTCTGCACATCGGCCAGTTGGTCCTGCCCGCGCCGCGTGGTGCTGCGCACCCGCCGGCCAATTCGCACTGCCGAAAAGACGATGAACGGGACGAACAACAACAGAATCCAGGCCAGCTCCCGGCCCAGAATCACCACCGCGATCGCGGTAAATGCGAAAGTGAACGCTTGTTGCAGGAATTCGGCCAGCACGCTCGACATCGCGTACTGTACCCGCTCAATGTCGTTGATAATGGTCGAAATCAAAGTACCTGTGGTGTGCTTCTGGAAAAACGCCGCCGAGCGCCGGAGCACCGAATTGTAAAGTTCATTGCGCAGATTGGTGATCATGCCGAAGCCTGCATGATTCACCAGATAAGTGCCGGCGTAATCGAAGAGTCCCTTGAGAACGGTAGAGGCCACCAAGGCGTAGGCAACCACGGTCCATGCATTGTGAAAATGCGCAGGAACGAAATGTTGGAGGTAGACCGGACCGGTCCAGGGAGTCGTGAACAGCACGATATTTTCCGACCCGGAGGCGGGATTCAGCACACGGTCCAGGATGGGCTTGAGCAGAATCAGACGAAACGCTTCCAGAAAACCCACAGCCGCCAGCAGCAGCACGCCAGGCAGTAATTGCAGCAGAAATGGCAGCGCGTAGCGGATCAGCCGTGTCAATTGGCGCATGGTGGTTTCACGTTGATAAGGCCACGATCCCTTGCTGCCGGTGAAATGGGCATGGGCTGCAGTCCTTTATTCTACTTGACCGCTGACGGGATATGCCGCTGCTCCCGCAACTACTTGGGAATGTCGCGATGCACCACCTTCACCCGGTACGCTGCTTGGTGCAGGCGCTTGCCGACGTCCTCCGCAATCATCACCGAGCGGTGCTGGCCGCCGGTGCAACCGAAACCGATCGTCAAGTAACTTTTTCCCTCGCGAATGTAGTGCGGCAACAGATAGATCAGCAAGTCGGAAATCCGCTGCACGAACTCCCGCGTCTGCGGAAATGACCGGATATATTTGACCACGCGCGGATCGCGGCCGGTGAGCGCGCGGAACTCAGGCACGAAATGAGGATTGGGCAAGAAGCGCGCATCGAAAACCAGGTCTGCGTCTTCGGGCAGTCCGTGGCGAAAGCCGAAACTCACGCACGAAACAAGAATGCCTTTCTCCGAAGCCTGCTCGCGAAAGCGCGCGGTGATGTGGGCCCGCAATTCGTGCACGTTGAATTTCGACGTGTCGATGACAAAGTCCGCCAGCGCCCGGATCCGCTTCAAGTGCCGGCGCTCCGCCTTCAGCGCGGTCGTGACCGGCGCATCGGTCCCCAGCGGGTGCGGGCGTCGCGTCTCGCTGAAGCGGCGGAGCAGCACGGCATCGGAAGCTTCCAGGAAGACCACCCGGGTCGGAATCATGCGCCCGACGTTCTTCAAAATGGGGGGAAGTTGCTCAAGCTGCGAACCTTCCCGCACATCTACCACCAGTGCGGTACGGCGAATGTCGCCCGACTGCACCGCCAGTTCGGCAAAGCGCGGGATCAGCTCCACCGGAAGATTGTCCACACAGTAGTAGCCCAAGTCCTCGAACGCTTTCAGCACAGATGCTTTGCCCGAGCCACTCATGCCGGTAATAATGACCAGCTCCGGCGAATGTTGCCCGTCACGAGGCGCAAGTTTTTTCCGCTTGGACTTTGCCTTCTCGCGCTTTGCCGATCCCGACGATTTCCGGGGCGTCATGAAATGGATGGTAGCACTCAAGACAGGGATTGATTCTGTGTTTGTCGATTGCCGATTGAGGTACGGCAGATCGTTTCCGTCGAAGGCGGCTCTTGAATCGACAAACATAAATCGGCAATCGCGGCTTGCGCAGTTGTCTCACCTGCACGCGTGCAGGTAAGCTAGTTCGCCATGAAGAAGTTTCACGAGCTTACCGAACGAGAAGTTCTGGCTTTGGCCATCTCCCTGGAAGAAGAAGATGAGCGCGTGTACGCAGACTTTGCCGAGGGCTTAAGGCAGGACTATCCGGCATCGGCGGCGATGTTCGACGGCATGCGGGAAGAAGAGTCCGGACATCGGCGCCGCCTGATCGAGCTGTTTCAGAAGAAATTCGGCGAGCACATCCCTTTGATCCGCCGCCAGGACGTGCGCGGATTTGTCCAGCGCCCGGCGCTCTGGCTGACCCGTCCACTGCGCATCGATGCCGTCCGCAAAGAGGCCAGCACGCTGGAAGTGGAGACGCGCCGCTTTTACGAAAAAGCCTCCCGCCGCACGCAGGACGCCAGCATCCGCCAGCTACTCGACGATCTCATCAACGAAGAACGCGAGCACGAGGAGCGCGCGCAGGAATTGACCGAGGAAAAACTCCCCGCCAACGTCAAGGCCGACGAAGAGCGGGCGCAGCGCCGCCTCTTCGTTCTGCAGATCGTGCAGCCCGGGCTGGCCGGGCTGATGGATGGCTCAGTCTCCACGCTGGCCCCGGTGTTCGCCGCCGCCTTCGCCACCAAGAGCAGCGCGGACGCCTTCCTAGTCGGCCTGGCGGCATCCGCCGGCGCGGGCATCAGCATGGGTTTCGCCGAGGCGCTCTCCGACGATGGCAGCCTCACCGGCCGTGGCCATCCCTGGGTGCGCGGCTTGATCTGCGGCGCCATGACCTCCATCGGCGGCATCGGCCACACGCTCCCCTTTCTGCTGCATGACTTCCGGGCGGCGTTGTGGGCAGCCGGAGCCGTCGTCGTCGTCGAACTGGGAGTCATTACCTGGATTCGCAAGCGTTACATGGATACGCCCTGGATCTCCGCCGCGCTGCAAGTAGGCCTCGGCGGCGTGCTGGTGTTCATCACCGGTGTGCTGATCGGCAGCTCGTAGCGGGCGGATTTCAGCCGCGAAGTGGCGTAAAAATGCAGCCCACAGCTTGCCCTGAGCTTGCCGAAGGGGCGCGAGGTCGTGGGTGATGAGAGGCAGAGGAGCTAGCCCCAACGGGGCGAAAGATTAGTTCTCGCGCACACTCTTTAGCCCGTGAGATAACGATCATTTCTCGGGGTGATAGCCGGTTCTCTTTATCCGCTATTTCAAAAAGATTTCCTGGAGCAGCTCCGAGCTGATGATCTCCCGTATCTCCGCGCGCTTCTCGTTAAGCTGCTGGGCCGGAGCCTTGCCCCCCAGTATCTTGTCGCGCAGCATCTCGCCCTTTAACGTCAGACCGTCAAGGGCAGCGTGGTTCTTGTACTCGACGGCGATGCAGATGTCCCAATCTTCCGGATTGTTCTTGGTTTCCTTAAGGAAGACCTTGTAGTCGATAATCATTCCCTGCTTCTTGCTTTCCTCGTAGACCGTTTTGGTGGACTGGCGCAGCATGGTCATATAAGCATCCATCTGGGTCGGCTTCACGCGGATCAACGTTACGCGCCAGATGGGACCTTCGGTGTAATGTTCCTGCGCCAACAAAGCAGGCGCAAGCAATAGCAGGAAAATCACGAGCCCGTAAAGCTTCTTCATAGTCATCTCCCGAATCGAATAGTTTAACGGCGCGAGGATCATACGCTGAGTGGAGAAAATGAGAAAGCAGCCTCCGAATTCGGCGGAAATACTTGTCTGGCGCGGACGCGCCCTGGCTCGCGAAAGCGAGCCGCTTCTCAGCC
Source organism: Candidatus Sulfotelmatobacter sp. (assembly GCA_049585895.1). Classification (GTDB taxonomy): domain Bacteria; phylum Acidobacteriota; class Terriglobia; order Terriglobales; family Acidobacteriaceae; genus Sulfotelmatobacter. The sequence continues at coordinate 3,811 of JBAVAV010000588.1, forward strand.
TCTTGTGCTGCCCTGAGCCTGGCCAGGGCGCAAGCCGTGGGTAGAAAAAGGAACGACGAGGAGCCGACGGGCCGGGAGAAGCTTATGGTATCTTCTCCTCGCATTCGGTGAGTCCAGCCTCGCGGCACGCGCTTCAGGTATCATGAATCAGTCGTCAAAAGCCCGCGACTAAGCAGCAGACAGCGATCTTCACCCATGATCAACGGCAAACGGATCGCGGTGGTCATGCCCGCGTACAACGCGGAAAAGACGTTGGAGGCTACGATCCGGGAGGTGCCGGACCTGGTCGACATCCGCATCCTGGTGGACGACCACAGCTCCGATCGCACGGTAGAAATCGCCACCCAGCTCGGCCTGCATGTCTTCCTGCACGACCGCAACTATGGCTACGGCCGCAACCAGCAGACTTGCTATCGCGAGGCCTTGGCCGCAGGCGCCGACGTGGTCATCATGCTGCATCCGGACTACCAGTACACCCCGCTGTTGATCACAGCCTTGGCCAGCATGGTCGCCTATGACGTGTACGACGTTGTGCTGGGATCGCGCATTATCGGGGGCAGGGCGCTGCTCGGCGGAATGCCTGTGTACAAATACATTGCGAACCGTCTTCTCACCGCGTTCGAAAATGTCTTTCTCGGCGTGAAGCTCTCGGAATACCACACTGGCTACCGCGCCTTCAGCCGCAAGGTGCTCACCGAACTGCCGCTGCTCGAAAACTCCGATGACTTCGTCTTCGACAATCAGATACTGGCCCAGTGCGTTCACTTCGGTTTTCGCATCGGCGAAGTATCCTGCCCCACGAAGTACTTCGAGGAGGCCTCGTCCATCAATTTCCGCCGCAGCGTAAAATACGGATTTGGCGTCCTGGCGACTACTTTGCAGTTTGCCTTGCAACGTGCCGGCATCCTTCACTTGCCGCGCTTCAGCGACGAGGGCCGCAAACTCGATCCTGGCTATCCGGCCTACTATGCCCGCCCCAACGAAACCGCACGCTCGGCATAGCTGCGCAAGAGTTTGAATTAGCGGGCGGTAGTCGACATTAGATAGGTTTTTCCAAGTTTCGTTGATTGCAAAGATCCGATCAGGAAACATCCAACGCCGATGTTCGCGCCTGGAACGGCCGCAATCAACGCACCTGACACACGCGCACCGCCGCATTCTGATACGCGCAATCCATGCCCGCTATGCCCGGTTGTTGCACCACTACCCAACTCACTCCGTACTGATTCTTGAGCCGCGCGAAATCCTCCGCCTGAAAGTTTTTCCACGGAGTTTGAGCCTGCACTTGAGTCCGCCATTCTTCCGCCAGAGCGGGGAACATGCTCACCGCGCCGCTGTCTTTGACTGCGTCGGCCAGACGGCTTCTCTCCGCGAGACACCGAAATCCGACCTCATCCTCGCCAGCGATATGCATGTACTCGGGATCGAGCGCGAACACGGCATCCACAGGCGTATTGCCGCGAATCCACAGGAACGCTTTCGCCCAGTCGTTCTGGATAGCTTTCCACGGCCAGGCTTCCCCCGGCAATTCGAGGTGAGCGCTCGCAGGAAAAAGGGCGCGCTGCGCAAGGAACATGCCGCCAGCGAGAGGAAGAAACAACGCCAGCCAGCGCCACACGCGGTTCTTCAGCACATACTCCCCGAGAAAACCGCCCATCACGACGAACATCAGCAGGTAAAGCAGGTACAGGTTGCGCAACGGTTGCAGCCGCGCCAGACTTTCAAATCGCGCCGGCAAATCCACCACCAGCGCAGCCGCGAAGTAAATGAGGTCATAGAGGATGAGTAAGCGGCACAGGCGATCTACTTCTCTCCACTGCCGCGCCCGCGCTACTCGCGCGAACCACCAGAGCAAAACCACGGGCGCAAGAATTCCCAGCCACTCATACCATTCCCAGTTCTGGATGAAGAGATAGCCGTGCAGTTTCGCAGCTTCGTGATAGGCCGGGGAAGCCGCAGGCGCCAGAGGTAACCATAACGACAGGCCCGCGAGCCCGGTCGTGGCCGCGCTTCTCGGACGGCTTTCGAGTCTGTCCATCGCAAGCCTCTCCATCACCAGGAGCAGGACACAAAAAGAAAATGGAAACACCCACATCAGCGGATGCATGCTGCCGGCAAACCCCAGCCACAACAAAGCGCGCACATATTTCTTCTCCAAGGTTCGTGTCACCGCGAAAATTCCCGCGAACGCCGCCAGGTTTCGGGGATTCAAAAACTGATCCATGATGTAAAGCGCGGTCCCAGCTACTGGAATCGTCAACAGCGCTGCAATTAAGCAGACCGCGCCCCACCGCGCACGCGCCCTCTGAAATAGAAAGCCACTCAGTTGCCAGCAAGCCAGAAGCAGGAGAAAGATCGACACCACATGCCAGAGCAGCAATCCCCACTCCAGCGGCAGGTGGGTGGTGTGTACTGACAATGCAATCAGGTTCGGGAATAGCGTCAGGCTGGCGTGCGAGGCAAAAAATTCCTGTCCCACCGGAAAGAGGCCCGGATGCAGAATTCGCTCCACGCCCGGCAGGTAGATTTCGGCATCTTCCGCGTAAGGATGGTAGCCGTGCACGAGCAGCGCGCCCGCGGTCAGCAGCCACAGCAGCAATATGTCCAGCGTCTTATGCTTGGCGGAAGAAATTGTGTTCACTCGACTGTGGCCGCGACTCACACTTCAGGAGATGCCACTCATGCGGCTGAGATTTATCCGGCGATGAGCTTCTACTTTGCCACAACCGAACCGTTTGTATCTGTTTTTCTTGGAATCCTTGACTGCTCCGGCGCTCTTGCGCCTTTCGCTGCTGGTACGTAGCATCTAATGGAAATGGCTGCCGCCCTTGTACCCAAGCGCCTTCGACCCAACATTGCCCTCGGCGAGATCCTCGCTTTTTCTTACGATACCTTCTGCAGCAACAAAGTGCGTTTCATGCTGACCGCACTGGGCATGGTCATCGGCACGGCCTCGCTTATTCTAGTAGTCACCATAGGCATGACCGGCCGGCAGTACGTGCTCAATCAGATTCAAGCCATCGGCACCAACGAAATCTGGGCGGAGTATCTGGGCGGCGCGCCGCACATCAGCAATTCCAATCCCGATCCATTGACCAACGACGACCTTCACGCCATTCAGGAAAGTGTCCCCGGTATCGCCGCTGCCTCCCCGGTGACCCAACTTTCCGACCGTATTCCCGTCGGCAACGGAAAGGAGAAAGATGTCACCATTCTTGGGGTCGCTCCGGAGTACGTGCGGGTGCGCAACCTGGTCGTCCCTTCGGGAAGATTTTTCGATCAGGAAGATTCTCAAGCCCACAACAAAGTCGGCGTAATCACGGAGAAAATGGCGGTTGAAGTCTTCGGTTCGCCGCAAGCCGCCGTGGGCAAGCCCATCAAGCTCACCGGACTGCCCTTCACCATCGTCGGAACTTTCAAGGAGCGCGTGGAAACTTTCGGCCAGTCGGAGATCGTCGATAACACGATGTTGATTCCCTACTCCGTCAGCCGCTATTTCATGGAGACCCCAAACGTCAAGCTCCTCTATTTTTCCATGGAAGATCCTTCGATGGTGATTCCAGCCACCGCGCAGATTAAACGCGTGCTGCAGTCGCGGCATCGCTCGGAATCGGTTTACAACGTCGCCAATCTCACCGCGCTGCTTTCCATGGCGGACCGAATCGCATCTGGCCTGACCTGGG
>JBAVAV010000589.1:0-13262 GCA_049585895.1 Candidatus Sulfotelmatobacter sp.
GGATTTAGGACGCAGGCCGATTCCCCTGCGTCCTTCTGTATTTGTGGGAAGGAAGATTGTATCGAAGTTCGTTTTCGGTTCTAAAACTATTCTTTTGGATAGAGTCTTTGGGCTTTGTACTAACGACTTTAATTAATTAAGGTCTTTCCTCTCAACGAGTTGCAATTTATTTCATCTTGACACCTCTGTTTGCATACTCGAAACTACTACCAGCAGCTCTCCAGGCCCTCCCCCCAAAGATTCCCCAGCCTGACCGCCGCAAGTGCGTTTTAAAAGGGAGACCCGATTAAAGCAGCTATGACCGACTCCAGATTTCTGCCGCTGGCCACTTTAATTTTGGTCCTGTCTTCGCTGCCCGTATGCGCTCAGACGGTCAACAGTTTTGAGGGAATCGATGCTTCGCACATCGCCGTGCCCGAACTCGATGTCGATCCCAATGGGGCAGTCGGCACCAGGCAATACCTGGAGTGGGTGAACGTTTATTTTCAGGGTTACGACAAGACGACGTTCGCGCCGGTTTGGTCCAGCGCCCAGAAGGGCACTTCTCCCTGGCAGAACAATGGCATCACCACCTGCAACACGATTAGCGGCGACGGCGTGATTATTTTCGATCGTATGGCATCGCGCTGGGTAATTGCGGCCCGCACTCCCAGCAGGAACAACTACAACTATTGCGTCGCCGTTTCCAACACTGACGATCTCACCTCCAGTTCGCTGAGGTGGTACACCTATGTATTCCCGTTGAATGCGGCGCTGGGAACGAATGCGCAAGGCGACGTTTATTTCCCGGACTGGCCCAAGATCGGCGCCTGGCCCGACGCCTACTATGTCAGCTTCGATCTCAACGATCCCGACTTGAGCGACCGCGAGGTTGGCGTTCTGGTGTGCGCCCTCGACCGCACCAGCATGCTGGTCAACGGCACGGCGAACGCGCCCATCTGCTTCCGCCAGCCCAGTACCGTGACGACCAGCATTTATCTCGCCCACAGTCTGATTCCCGCCGATGTGAACAGCGACACGCCACCGCCCGCAGGCCGCGATGAATTCCTGGTCAGCATCCAGAATCCGGTACTGGACGGAAAAACAATCACTTCAAGCTCGTTCAACTTGTGGGATTTCCACACAGATTGGACGAATCCTGCGAACTCCAGTCTTACTCAATCCTCAGTTGCGGTGGCGCCCTACACGCCGGGATGCTACAGCGCAGGCGCGCCGGCCAATACCGTTTGCGTTCCGGAACCTTCGACGGCCACCACAGGCATCTCCATCGACTCGGTGGGCGATCGCTTCATGCCGCGTTTCGACTATCGCAATTTCGGATCCTACGAATCGTTCCTGGTCAGCCATGCGGTGCGGGCGGGGAGCACAAGCAAGCAAAGCGGTATCCGCTGGTATGAACTCCGCGGCAGCGGCACGCCGTCGGTCTTCCAGGATGGCACTCTCAGCCCGGATAGCACGCTCTATCGTTTCATGCCCAGCATCGCGCAGGATTCCGCCGGCAACGCCGCTGCGGGCTACAGTACATCGAGTGCGGGGACGCATCCCAGCATCAGCGCCTCCTACTTCAGCCTGAGCAATCCGGCTGCCCCCACTGAGATTCCTCTGTTTACCGGCAGTGGCGACGAAGAGAACAGTTATCACTGGGGCGATTACACCAGCATGACGGTGGACCCTGTGGATGGGTGCACCTTCTGGTACGTAAATGAATACTTCGCCAACAATCAGATTGGAAGCCCAATCATCTGGAACACGCGCATTGCAAATTTCAAGCTGCCCTCGTGCGGTTCTGTTTCGCTGGCACCGTCGAGCCTAAGCTTCAGTGCACAGGCGGTCGGCACCACCAGCCCGGCCCAGAACGTAACCCTCACGAATAATCAAAGCGTGGCGCTCAACATTTCGAGCATTTCCGTCACCGGCGCAAACAACACTGATTTCGCTCCCAGCAACACCTGCGGAAACAGCATCGACGCGGGAGCCAACTGCACGATTAGCGTAACCTTCACCCCCGGCGCGTCCGGTACGCGCACAGCCACCTTGAATGTGAACGACGATGGGCCGAACAGCCCGCAGACTGCCAGTCTAACTGGCACTGGAGCCTCGGGTGCGATTCTGACCTTCTCGCCCGGCAGCGTAAACTTCGGGAATCAGATCACCGGGACCACTAGCGGAATTTCCGCCGTGCAGGTAACGAATACCGGCGGAGGAGCCGCCACCTTCACCAGCGTGACCACCACCGGGGCCAACAGTACCGACTTCGCCCAGTCCAACAATTGTCTGCCCAGTCTGCCCGCGCAGCAGAGTTGCACGGTCAACGTAACCTTCACCCCGGCGGCAAACGGCAGTCGCAGCGCTTCGCTCACGCTTACTGACAACGCTGCCAATAGCCCGCAGAACGTCGGCCTCTCCGGCGTCGGGCTGGCTCCCGTGACGCTTTCCGCCACCACCCTGAGCTTCGGCAACGTCCTGGTGAAAGGCAGCAGCACCTCGCCCAAGGTGACGCTGACCAACAATCAGTCGATTGCGCTTTCCAATATCAGCATCACCATTACCGGCTCGGCGGCTTTCACGCAGGTCAATACCTGCGGTACCAGCATTCCCGCGCTCGGGCAATGCAGCATTACCGTGACGTTCGCGCCCACCGCCGCCGGCGCGCAGACCGCAACGGTCAATATTAACGATAGCGCCGGCAATAGTCCGCAAACTATTAGCCTCAAGGGGACCGGGTTACTGCCCGTGACGATGAATCCCGGCTCATTGAGCTTCGGCAACCAGGCCGTTGGCACGACCAGCCCCGCCAAGACTATCACCGTTACCAATAATCAGAAGGTAACGCTCAGCTTTACCAGCGTCACGATTACCGGCGCCGCCAGCTCAAACTATGCCCAGACCAATAACTGCAGCAGTGTGGCTGCCGGCGCCACCTGCACGGTGAACGTGACCTTCACGCCATCGAGCAAGGGTCCCAAATCCGCCACCCTGACCCTCACAGATAGTGCCGCAACCAGCCCGCAAACCGCCCAACTAACCGGCACGGGACAGTAACTTCATTACTGCACCGCTGCCGTCTATCCCAGCCTTCGCTGACACTTCGACGCCAGCCTTTCCAGGAGGTGTACTAAGGGGCGGCGGCGTGCTTCCGCCGAGTTGCTTGCTTCTTGCGTTGTTCTCGGGATCTTGCAGGCCTTGCCTTAGCTGGAGAGTTCTTCCGGAAGAGCAGGCAGCTTGCCCGCCGGTTGTGCGGGCTTAGCCCCCGATCGAGGCGTTGCCGCTCGTCCTGCGGCGGGGGCAGAGCCCCGTGGCGTCCCCTGGTGCGGCAAGGAGCGGTCCAGGCTAAAGGCATACAGTACGACCTCGACGCGGCTGGATACTCCCAACTTGTCGAAGATGCGGAAAAGGTAATTTTTTACGGTGTGCTCGGTCAAACCCAGGCGGCCGGCGATCTCACGGTTGGAGAGGCCTTCGGCCACGCAACGTACCACATCCTGTTCCCGCTTGGAGAGAATCGAAACCCCGGTCGCATCCACCAAGCGCATGGGCATGGCTTCGGAGAATGCTTCGAGCAGAAAGCGCAGCTCCCGGCTGCTCGCCCAGATTTGGCCCTCGTGTACGCAGGCAATACATTTCGCCAGGGACTTCAGTGATTCACTGCGGCAGAACACTCCGCGAGCTCCTGCGCGAAACGCCTCGATAACGGCGTTGCGGTCACCGGTGTCGAGCAGCATGACGATGCGCGTCTCCGGGTGCGACGCGTGCAGTTGCCGCGCCACACGGAATCCCATTGTGGCATTGTCCTCCAAGGAAGGACTCAGAAGAACTACATCCAGCATTTCTGCTGCGGCCGCGGCCACAATGGCAGCGGCAGTGGGCTCACCTTCCTGCACTCGAAAACGTTTGTCGCGAGTCAGGGCGTCAGCCAACAACTGATTGTTCATGCGGGTACTGTCTGCCGCCAAAACACGAATGGACGGTGATGTTTGCGGTAGAGAAATCGGGTGCGCCATGCGTCTCCGGTCAGGATTGTGGACTGAGAAAAGCTGAAAACTGTGAGCGTGCTGTTGAGTGTTCGGGGGAACTTTCGACCACTAGGTCAAAACCACCCTGAGGTCTCTTATATAGAGATTTTAGTCCCTGAGACGCTCGGGGGCAAATAGCACCTAAGTGCTACGACTGGCGTCTCACCGCGGTAGTGTAGTAGTTTCGACCGGAGAGATAAGGGCCTCCTCCTTCGAGGGCAGCCGCGCCGGGGCCCACCCGGACCAAGCGGCCGGGGCCAGGTCAGCGAGGGGCGAAGGCCAGTTCCTTGGCACGCTGGGAGGCTTTCACTACGGCTTTGATCAGGGTCACGCGCAGCTTTCCCTCTTCCAGTTCCATCAGGCCATCGACGGTGCAGCCGGCAGGCGTGGTCACGGAATCCTTCAGCAAAGCCGGATGATCTCCCGTTTCCAGCACAACCCGGGCGGCTCCCATGGTGGTTTGGGCGGCCAGCAGCGTAGCTACATCCCGGGGCAGGCCGACTTTGACTCCGGCCTCGGCCAGGGACTCGATAATAATGTAGATATACGCTGGCCCGCTGGCGGAAAGACCGGTGACCGCGTCCATGTGCTTTTCGTCGACCACCACGGTGCGGCCGACCATGTTGAACATAGTGGTGGCCATTTCCACATGTTTCGCAGTGGCGTGCGCACCGCGGGCCAGAGCTGTCATGCCGCAGGCCAGCAGGCAGGGAGTGTTGGGCATGGCGCGAATTACCGGAATATCTGCGTTAAGCGTCTCCTCGATCAATCGATTGGGCACGGAAGCAGCCACCGAGATGACCAACTGCCGCGGCGAAATGCTTCCGCGCAGTTCAGCGGCAACCTCTTCCACCACCTGTGGCTTCACCGCGATGAGAATAATGTCGGCCTTCTCCGCCGCTTTGCGGTTGTTCGTGCCGACCGCGATTCCCAGCTTGCGACTCAGCGCCCGGGCACGATCTTCGTGACCCACCGTGGCAGTGGTGTGCTTGGGCGAAAGCAGGCCGTTCTTCAGCAGAACCTGCAGAAGAATTCCTCCCATTTTGCCGGCGCCTAGGACCGCGACTCTTTTTCCGGAAAGCGTGGTAGCCATAGTGTGATTGCCTCAGTCCAAATCTCTTCCGAGTTTTTTTTCAAGTGCCGGCCGCATTAGGCCGGCACTTTGCGCTGGCGCAGTTTCTGTTCCCATTGCCATGCCGTCCGCACAATTTCGGGTAGCGAACGCGTGGCCTTCCAATGCAGCGCGGCTTGCGCCCGGGACGGATCCGCCACTAGTTCCGGTGGATCGCCGGCGCGGCGCGGCCCCATGCGATGCGGCACCTTTCGCCCCGTAATCTCCTCGATAGTGTGCAGGATTTCTTTCACCGACGCGCCCTGGCCCGTTCCCAGATTGTATTGCGCCGAAGCCGTGCCCGCTTCCAGCTGTTTTAAAGCCAGCACGTGCGCCTCGGCCAGGTCGTTGACATGAATGTAATCGCGAATGCATGTCCCATCGGGCGTGGGATAGTCGGAGCCGAACAATTCCAACTCGTCACGCTCGCCGATGACTGCCTTGAGCGCCGAAGGAATCAGGTGAGTCTCGGGCTGGTGAATTTCGCCGAGCTCGGCACTCTCGTCGGCGCCGGCTGCGTTGAAATAGCGCAGGCTCACAGAACGCAATCCGTAGGCCCCATCATAGGAGGAAAGCGCATCCTCAAAAAACAGCTTCGAGATTCCGTAAGGATTTACCGGCTGGCGCGGTGTGTCCTCTGAGATCGGGATCTTCGACGGAATCCCATACACCGCGCACGTAGAAGAAAGAATGAAGCGGCGGACGCCGGTATCGACAGCCGCATTGAGCAGAGCCAATCCGCCTTGAACGTTGTTATGGAAATACTTGCGAGGATTCTGCACGCTTTCGCCGACTTGCGAATCGGCCGCGAAATGCATGACTGCGCCCACGCGCTCCAGGGCGCGAGTCAAAGAGACTTGATCTGCGATGTCGGCCACAATCAGCTCGAAGCCTTCGGCCAAAAATCTTTGCCCGCGGGAGAGATTGTCGTAGATGAGAGGCATGTAACCGTGCCGGCGTAACAACCGAGCGGCATGGCTCCCGATGTAACCGGCTCCGCCCACCACCAATACCGAGGAATCGCGTTCCGTCAAATTTGGCCTCTCCACCATTGCGACACTGTTAGAGCACGGACGATCCGCTGGTCATCCCAACTGTTTCGCTTAGCTGACTCGTTTTCGACGATTGTGAGGGAAGTCCGGCCACAGCTCCGGTCAAGTCTCGCCAGCGTGGCTCTTAGGGTATATCACTTAGTGTGTCTGGCGAGGAACAAGTGTGTCAAGGCGAGAATGCCCGCAATTCTCGCGAGTGGTGCCCGGTTAAGCTTCGAACCGGGCGCGCAGCGCGGGGTTTACGCTACGGAACACGGGGAGTGGATTTAGGGCCAATGCACTTCTGTGACCTGTCAAAGGTCTCCGCGCTGTTGTCTCCTACCTATGGGCGGCTCGGTTGCTTCGATCTCCCCGCATTTTGGAATTAAGAGGTGCAAATGTTCCCCCACGCCTTCCCCAGCCGCAGGCCTGTACGTACTCTGTCCGCCGCCGTCCTCCTACTTTTCACAGTTTGTTTCGTTTGCTCATACGCGCAAGCTAGAACACTCCAGATTCAATCCTATGCGCCGAAGGGCACCGCGGGCATTTTCTACAACACCGTGCTGGTAGCTACAGGAGGGACCTCTCCATATACATTTTCCGCGACCGGTATTCCGTCGGGCCTTTCGCTGAATGCCACCACCGGTAGCGTTACAGGCACTCCGCAGACTTCGGGCAACTTCTCGGTGACCGCCACCGTGACCGACGCAACCTCCGTGCGCGCGAAAACAACTTTTACCATTATTGTGGCAAAGTCCGGAACTATCAGCGTGGTGATCTCGCCCGATTCCAGCGCCCTGGTCTCGGGCGCGACCCAGAAATTCGCGGCCATGGTGTATAACACATCGAATCAAGGCGTGACCTGGAGTTGCTCATCGGGCACCATCACGAGCGGCGGTTTATACACCGCGCCTCAGGTTGACAGCGGTACCTGGACTTATCGCATTTGGGCCACCAGCGTGGCCGACCCCTCACAGTCGTCGACCGCCGTCGCCATCGTGACGCCGAATATCTCTCCCCTCAGCATTACCACTACTTCCCTGCCCTCCTATCAGGTAGGAACGCAGTACTCGCAGCCGGTCAGCGTCAAGGGTGGCAAGTTGCCCTATCACTGGAAGTTAACCAGCGGCACGCTGCCCCAGGGAATTACTTTAACCAACAGCACGGGAGTATTTGCTGGCAGCAGCGGGGTGGCGGGATCATTTCCGCTCACGGTGACCGTTACAGATTCCTCCTGGCCCACGAACCTGACCGCGACGCAATCCTACACGCTGGTCGGAACCAGCGGTCTGTCCGTTTCAACCACGACGCTGCCCGAAATCACGGCCGGCAGCAACTACGATACCCCGGTTGTGGCGGTCGGCGGAGTAACACCTTATCACTGGAGCGTAAGCACGGGCAGTCTGCCCACGGGAATCTCATTGAGCGCCACTTCCGGCGTGATCTCGGGGACTACGCAGCAGACCGGTCAGTACACTCTGACCGTACATGTGACCGATTCTTCTTCGCCGCAGCAGAGCGCCAACGCGCAATATACGGTGCAGTCGGTTCAGGCCGAAAGCACTGTGGCTGATTTCTACGTCGCGACTGACGGCAGGGATACGTGGAGCGGCACGCTGGCCGCGCCCAACTCCAACAATACGGATGGTCCGTTCGCCAGCATTTCGCGCGCGCAAACCGCCGTGCAAGCGATTCTGAAGAACCCGAATAGTCGCACCAAACCTATCCAGGTGCTGGTGCGCGCCGGGACCTATTACCTGACCCAATCTTTGAGCTTTACTTCCGCCGATTCCGGCACAGCCAGCCTGCATGTAAACTGGGGAAGCTATCCCAATGAAGCTCCCGTAATCAGCGGCGGCTTGCGGATTACCAACTGGACCCACGGCGCCGGCGATCAGTGGTCCGCCACTCTGTCCTCGACGACCAAATACTTTGAGCAGATGTTCTACAACGGACAGAGACGGCTTCGTCCGCGGCTGGGCGGCTATCTTGGCACTTACTATCGCATCGCGGCCACCGTTTATCTCCCGTCGAACTCCGACCCAAACTGCAGCGTGTATATGGCAGGACGGGGCTGGGAGTGCTTTGACCGGTTCGTATACGAAACCTCCGATCCCATCTCCTCCAACTGGGAGAACCTGAACGCACCGTACCCGCAAGGCGACGTCGAGCTTTACGATTTCGAAAAGTGGACCGCGTCCGAACTGCGCATCAAATCGGTCAATACTCAGACTCACACCGTGTATCTGACCGGTCCTACCGATCAGCAGGACAATTATCACGGAATGATAGCAGGGCATCGTTACGTCGTGGAGAATCTGAAGGACGCCTTCACGCAACCGGGGCAGTGGTTCCTGGACCGATCCAAGACTCCCTGGACACTCACCTACCTAGCCAATGCCGGAGAAAATCCGAACACCGATACGGTCATCATTCCGCAGATGACCCAGGTTCTGGTCGCCACTGGATTGCAGTATGTTACCTTCCAGGGCCTCACCTTCGAACACGATAACTGGACCGTTCCCATTCCGCAGGGGTATGCCTCGGTCACCTCAGATCAAGCAGTTCCGGGCGCGTTCGGATGCTACAACTGCTCCAACGTCACCCTGGATGGCGTGATTGCGACCCAAACTCAGGGGGGTGGAGTTGAGTTTTTCACCACCAGCACTTCATCTACCACGTCTCACAACACCATTGAGAATTCCGCGTTCTACGATCTCGGGGCCTTCGGCATCCGTTACGGTTTGCTGGCGCAATACAATGACACCGATGCCAACGTGGCTCAGTTCGGCACGCTGGAAAACAACGTGATCGCCGGCTATGGCCGCGTCACCCCGGGCGGGTTTGGCATCATGCAGGGCGACGGCCACGACAACCTTTACACCCACAACGAGATCTACGACGGCTATCAAGGGGGCATCAAGATTTGTGCGCTGGGCTGCATTCCAGGCTCCAATGACTCACACGGAGCCTTCAACAACATCGTCTCTTTCAACCACATCTACACCCTCGGTGAAGGCATCATGGACGATCTGGGCGGCGTTTACTTCAACGTTGACCCAGCCTCTACCGGCAATCAGGTCCTGAACAACCGAGTTCACGATATCGATGACGCTTCCGGGCTCGACGCCGATGGATACGGAGGCCAAGGCATCTATCTCGACGCCAATACGGCCAGCGTGCTGGTCCAGAACAATCTGGTGTATCGCACCACCGCTGTATCGCAGTCGCAGACCTGCGGGCCGCAGTCGCCGCGAACCCCGAACAACATCGTCAATAATATCTTCGCCTTCGGCCGTTACGGCACCAAGCAGGAAGGATGCGTTCCTCCTGCTTCCGGCATTCTTCAGTTCAACTTTTCCAACAATCTCGTTTATTACAATCGGGGATATGTTCAAACCGGATACGTTTACTGTATGGGTCAACCCTGCACGGAAGTACAGAACTATCACAACAACATGTATTGCTATGCTTCGAGCGCTACCTGCGCACTACCGGCAAATCCGTTTTTCACCACCGGCGTAAGCGGCAGGACCGACTCGAAGTACTACGCGAGTCTGCAGGCCTGGCAGAGCGGTACCGGGGAAGATTCCGGAAGTGTGGTGCAGAATCCGGGCTTCGCCAATCCCAACTATCCGGTTGACGACTACTCTTTGAAAGAATCTCCGGGAGTGGGATTTGTAGTGTTCGATCCCAAGGAGGCGGGAAGAACAAATCCCGAGATCGTGCCGCCACCGGTGATGGAGACATTCATCACGGCGCCGTTCGATCCTGCCACTGATTTCTAAGAGAGTATCTACTAGCTTCTAAGACCGATTCTACAGAGCGGCGCAGTCTCCCTTCCTCCGTGGCGGCGGTTCCCTCGGGAATCGCCGCTCGCTTTTTTATGAATTAACAACGAAGGACACTAAGGTACACAAAGAAGATCCCAGCCATTCACACCTTCGTGTAACTTTGTGTCCTTTGTGGTTAATCGATTGAGGAAAGGCTGAGCAGCCGTCACTTCCCGCCCAGACTACCGCTCTCCAGCAATATTGGCTTCGATCCAATGGACACTGATCCGCTGCCGATGGCCGAATGCCCACCCTCCAGATCGCGCATCAGCGTGAACTCTTTATCTACCGAATACTTGGATACCGCACGCGTGTCGTAGGAGCGTGAGGCATTCCACACAATGCGCGCCCGGTAACCCCCGGGACGCGAAAGCTCGCAGGTCCAAGTGTCATGATCGCTAGAGCAGGGATTGGTGAAAGTCGCACCCACCAGCCAGTTGTAGACCTGGCCATATGCCACTCCGGCCTTGTTGATGCCGTTGTTCTGATCCCACATTCCGCCCCAGCCGCGCGGATTTCCTCCGTTATCCCACATGAACCAATAGGCGCGCTGGACTCCCGCAGAAGCCTGCAGGATGAGCCAGCGCGCCACGTAGGCGGCCCCGGCGTCGAGGTCAGGCATCTCGCCGTTCGTGCCCCAGCCGCCTTCCGTGGCCCAAAGCGGTTTGCCGGGCATTCCGTTTTTCTCCATCAGGGAACGCAGAGTGGCGATCTTGCCCAGCAGCGTGTCTGGACATTCGGGAGTATGCCCGCCATGCGGACATCCGCTGCCGGCAAAAGTTTCAGGGAACGGCGCCGGCTCAATGTTAAAAGTCCGCGCGGCATAAGGATGGAAAGCGCCCGCGTCAGGATAGTTTCCATACTGCTTGTAGGCGATCAAGAAGTTCTTGAACCATTCGTCATAGGAACGGCTGTCGCCGTTGCCCTTGGTGTCGCCGGACGTGGCGGCGGAAATATCGGGCGTGAGCGTGACGCACTCGCGGCAACGGTCTTTGACGATCTGCACCATGTCCGAACACATGCGCGCGCTCTGAGCGTAGGTGCCGATCCAGAAGCCGTCGAGATTGGGCTCGTTCCAGCAGGAAAACGCCACGATGCGGCAGCTCTGGTCGGGCGCCTTGCCGGAGCAAACATGATCGAGCATGCTGGCGACGAATTCTTTGAACGAGCAGTCCGTCGTGGTCACGCCTTTCAGCGGACCCTGGCAGGAGCCATTGCTCTCCAAGTCTTTGGGCGGTGAACAATCGGGTTCGCCTTTGCGCGGACCGCAAGCGGCGTGGGTATCGGCAGCCGCCCAGCCGGGCGTGCGGCTGAACGTGTACATCACGTCGACGTTGTGTTTGCGCGCCTCATTCAGCCAGACATCCAGATTATGCCAGTCGTAGCGGCCGCGTCCCTCGCCCTCAAGGTGAAGCCAGGTGGTCATGTTACCCAGCATGCGCAGGCTGCCAAAAGGAACCTCCGGCCAGGGTGTGTTGGGACGGTTGATGTGCAAACCAAAGAACGTTGGCGGGATGGGGCCAACGGGTGAACTGGAAGAATCCACTGGCGCCGCACCGGCTGTCACTACGAGGAACATCGTCAGCGTAAGTGCGAGTAGCTGGATCGAGCGGGTTCTCATTAATACTCTCCGTAGTGGTATCTTACCGCTGCGCGGGAGGATTGGATGTAGAGACACGAAGGGCGCGACGACAGGATGAGCCGTCACGCCCTTATGCTGATGCCATCGCGGATACTGAACTTCAGGCGCCTTGGGACCGTCGCCGGTACAGACCAGCAGCAGTTCCTGCGCAGCATCCAGAGTCAATAGCCAAAAGATATGCGTAGAACTGCCGGAGTGGGATCCTGAGCGTTTGGGTTGAGCTAGGCGTTGACGCGCGAGATGGACGATTCGGTGTCGGCGGAAGTTTCACGGGCGGGACGGGCGGTGAGAGGAGCCTTGGTGAGGAGGAAGTTGTCCATGAGCAAAGCGTCGACGCCGCTGCAGGAGTAGCTGCGAATGGCATCGAGCGGGCTGACGACCAGCGGCTCCCCGAAGAGGTTGAACGAGGTGTTCAGCAGCATGGGTGCAGGCGCCTGCAGACCGAAGCGTTTAAGCAGGTCCCAGAGAGGCAGGTTCGTTTCTTTCTTCACGATGTGCAGACGGACCAACCCTCCGGAAAGAATGAAACCTTCCAGCAGGCTTTCCGTCCCGGGCCGGACGCGCGCCAGCGAGTTCATGAATTCGCAGAGGCGCGAGCACTCGAAGTAGCGCTGCACGTCTTCCTCCGGCACCGAGATCGCGAATGGACGGAACCACTCGCGGTGCTTGATGAAGTCGTTGAGATTCTCTTTCACATAAGGCGCCCAGGGCGAAGCCAGCACGCTGCGGTTGCCGAGGGCGCGCGGTCCGAATTCCGCTGCGCCCTGGAACCATCCGATGATCTTTCCCGCCAGCAGCAGTTGCACCGCCTGATCGGTCTGGCGCTCGCGCATAATCTGGAACGAGAAGCGCGCTTTGCAGTTGTCGAGCACGTCTTTGATTTCGTGCCGCGAATAGGCCGGCCCCCAGTACGTATCGAGGCTGGCCGGTTTGCGCGGCTGGTTCTGTACCTGATGCTGCAAGTAAAGCGCGGCGCCCAGGGCTGTACCCGCGTTGCCGGGAGCCGGCGGCACGAAGACGCGATCGAGTCCCATGCTCTGCTCTACCGAGGAAACCAGCAAAGTATTGTTGAACAAGCCGCCGCCCAGGCAAACGTCTTGCAAGCCGTGCTGGCGGCGCAGGGTTTCTAGGATCTCGGCGACTCTCTCGGCGCAAACCTGTTGCACGGTGGCGGCCAGGCCACGGCGCTGTTCCTCGGTGAACTCCGCGGTGTTCCGGGGCAAGCCGGTTTTTTGCCAGAACTTGGAGGAAAGCGCGAAGCGTCCCCCGACGCCGTGCTCCAAATAGCTGGAGTCGAAACGCAGCGACCCAGGACTCGATTTGCGCAGCATGTCGCGGAAGACATCGCGATACGTAGGCTCGCTGCCCAGTCCCAGCCACTGCGTCTTGTGTTCATCGGCATGAGGAACGAAGCCCAGGATTTCAGTGATCTGCGAAAAGAGCCAGGCCAGGGAATGCGGGTAGGGGATCTCGCGCACCTTGCGCAGGCGCGTGCCTTCGCCGATGGCTACCATGCCCGATTTGCCGTCGCCGTCCTCGTCCATGATGAGGATGAGGGCGCGCTCGAATGGCGAAAGAAAGAAGGCGCTGGCGGCATGGCTGAGATGGTGTTCCACGTGAACGAACTTGCTC
>JBAVAV010000590.1:0-2478 GCA_049585895.1 Candidatus Sulfotelmatobacter sp.
CAAGACCTCAGCTCCCGCGGAGCCTTCTTTTTCACGGACATGGCGCTGGCGGAGGGCTGCGAGATCGAACTCACGCTGAGAATGCCTTCCGAGATCACCTTGGGTGAGAGTATGCGGGTGCGCTGCCGGGGCCGGGTGCTGCGTGTGGTCAAGCCTGCGGATGCGACTTTTAGTGGCGGAGCGGCCCTGGAAATTCGCGCCTCCGAAACCAGGATCGGCGTCGCTGTTTGTTTGCACGGCTACGAATATCTTCCCGAAGCTGAGGACTCTTCCGCCGCGTTCCGCCGTATTTCGGCACTGCACAGTTACCTCGACGAGGATCAGCCCGCCGAACCCTCATCACTTAACCCACGCGTCGTGGCGCATTAACCTCAAAGTTTTGGCCTTCAGGACTCCTTAAGCCTGCGCCGCGTAGCACCCACTGCGCCTTTAGGGCGTGGGTATTGTCCCTCTGGGTCCTTTTCAACAGCGCGTGTCTTGGCTTACAATTTTGAAATACTGTGCGGTTCCGTTCGCAGGCCGCGCTTTTGCTCCGCAGTGTTCTGCGTTGTGCATCCCCCGTGGGGTTTCAATCGCGCTGCTTGTGAATCTCTGATTCGTTACGAAACCGTGCATTCGCTAGCAGGCCGTTACTTCAGTCACTTGGCGGAGGGTGCCATCTCTTTCTAACATGCAGACGCCGGGGAAAATCAGCGAGAACCGCTCCATGCATGGTATTTCCGTAGCCCTCCTAACCGAGGACCACGACCACCTAACCGCGCTGCAAAACCGTGTGGAAGCCACGCGTGTGGCCCGCGTCGTAATCAGCCACGCGGGCTTCCCTGCCGGTCCCACGGACTCGATCCTGCGCCAGATTCAGGACTCGCGGGCCGAGGTCGTTTTAGTCGAGATCTCCCGCGAAAGTGCGCAGCGTGCCGTCAATGCCATCGAACTGATTCACACGAACACGGCTCAGATCGCCATTTTTGCCCTCGGGAGCATGCAGCAGCCGGCAAACATCGTGGCCAGCATGCGCGCCGGAGCGGGCGAATTCGTGGATGAGGCGGCTGGCCCGGAAGCCCTTCTGGAAGCTCTCACGCGCTACAGTTCCACCCGCACGCGTTCCCGCAGCGGCGGCGGCGGTAAAGCACGCATCTTCACCTTCCTCAGCGCCAAAGGAGGCGCCGGGGCCACCACGGCTGCCGTCAATACCGCCCTGGCCCTGCAGCAGGCCAATGGCAACGTGGCACTGGTGGACTTCGCACCCATCGGGCACGCGCAACTGCATCTCAACCTGCGCCCCAGCTTTGGCGTGCTCGATGCCTTGGAAAACCTGCACCGCCTCGACGGTTCCCTGCTCGATGGCCTGATGACCACGGCCAAAGACGGCTTGCATCTCCTCGCCGGCCCGCAGCAGCCTTACCCGTCGATTCCCACGCCGGCCGAGTTGGCCCGCCTCTTCGATTTGCTGGTCAATCACTACCGCTACATCGTCGTGGACGCATCGAGCCGCCTCGACCCCACTACGCGCCTGCTCTCGGATCTTTCGAATGCCGTCCTGATGGTCGCTCAGACGGATGTGGTCTCGTTGTGGAGCGCGGGCCGAATCCATGCCTTCCTTGAGGCCGGCACTGGCCGGGACCGGCTGCGTATGGTCTTGAATCGCTACAAAAAGATTCCCGGCTTCACCGATGCGGACGTCGAAGAAGCGACCAAATGCAAAGTGTTGTGGAAGATTCCGAACGCCTACCAGTCCGTTTCTCCTGCCATCGATCACGGCACGCCCATTGTGCTGCAGGAAAGCCAGGAAGTCAGCCGCTCATTCCGCGCTCTGGCCGCGGCTCTGGCCGAAGCTTCCACGCAGTCCGATGGCGGGCTTGATCTCGTCTACGGCGAAGAAAAGGCCGACGCTAAGAAGCCTCCCGGACGCCTCGTCATCTCTCCCGCCCGCGCCGGGCAGTAGTACCCGCTCGACGATTTCTCCGTCGCATTTTTTATTAACTTGGGCCAGTACGCTGAGGGCAATTCTTGAGGCGTGACCGTCGTCCTTCTCTTCGTTTTAATGCCGCGGCCCCGCTTTTAATTCCTCACTTGCGGAGAGGGTGCGGCTTCCTGCGGAAACATCTTGAGCACGACTTCGCTCGAATGGGAAGAAACTTTCTTGTTCGAGTCGGTGGCGCTTTGAGTGAGCGTTCCCCTCAGGACATAGTAGGCTTCGTCGCCGGCATTTTTTCCCTCGCCCCGCTCCACCGTGCCCCTGAACTCGAACCAGACGCCGTGCACGGTCTCGGTCACGAAGGTCAGCTTCGCGCCGTCAAGGTTGCCGCTGCGGAAGAACTGGTCGAGAAATGCTCCCTTGTCGCTTTCGCCCTCGCCATAGCGCGAGACGAATCCTGTCACCCGCCCTTCGTCCTCCACGCTAACCTGCACGAACTCGCCCTCCTTGAGAAACGAGTACATGCCGGAATAGTCCTGTCCCGCCTTCGCGTCCCTCGAAGC
>JBAVAV010000591.1:0-10855 GCA_049585895.1 Candidatus Sulfotelmatobacter sp.
GCTTGGGAGTGCTTCCCTTGTTGGTGTCCGATCTCGCTGCTCCAGTGTTCATGAAGAAATTTGCCGCGTTACATCGGGGAGATCCAGTCTCGCAAACTACCTCGCCCCGAAGCGAGTGCCACCAATCGCAAGTGACCCTTTGCGCCTGTCCCCTAGGCTAGTATTGCCCGTTACCTTGGTCACTTTCGGCCTCTAATTGCGCACCCTAGAATCACGGCATGCAGTTAGAATCCCTTCTTCTGAGCCGCGATGTGGAGGTCTTGCGCATCCTTCGCCCCACGCTGGAAAAGCTCGCCATCGATGTCGAAATCTGTCAGGAAGCCTTGAAGGCCAGCGAAATCCTTATCTCAGAGAAATTTGACGCCGTCATCGTCGATTGCGATGACCTGCAGGGTGGTCTGGCGGTCCTGCAAGGCCTGCGCGCCACCCCCAGCAACAGGAATTCTGTCACTTTCGCCATTCTCAATGGCAAGAAAACCACC
This sequence comes from Candidatus Sulfotelmatobacter sp., assembly GCA_049585895.1. Classification (GTDB taxonomy): domain Bacteria; phylum Acidobacteriota; class Terriglobia; order Terriglobales; family Acidobacteriaceae; genus Sulfotelmatobacter. The sequence continues at coordinate 483 of JBAVAV010000591.1, forward strand.
ACCCAGGAAGCTTTCGGCATGGGAGTGAACTTCGTTCTGCAGAAGCCCATTAGTACGATCAACGCCTCGCGTTGCTTCAACGCCGCCTTAAATTTCATGGTGCGCGAGCGGCGCCGTTATTTCCGGCAGCCGGTGAAGATGCTGGTCAAAGTCATACACGGCGAAAAGGAATTCAGGGCGACCAGCACCAACATCAGCGAAGGCGGAATCGCCCTCATGCTGCGGGAAGCGTTGCCCAAGAGCGCAACGCCCCGGCTTCAGTTCACCTTGCCGGAAATCAATCTGCGCATGGATGTGGAAAGCGAGGTGGCCTGGATCAACATGAAAGGCCTGGCCGGATTCCGCTTCCACAACGTTCCACAAAGTTCTCAACAACAGCTCGAAGGCTGGCTCGATCAGCAGATTGAAAAGGAGCGTCCTGGCTCCGCGGAAAGACTAAAGGCCTCCGGCCCTGCAACTCTTCAATAGCCTGTCTCACTCCTTCCCGGCAGGTATTCACTTTGCAATTTGCACGAGCGCTGCGGCGTGGCAGTCTGGTGAGTACTGGAGATGCCAATTCTCATGATTCCTTTCGATTACCGCATTGCCCGCGTGCAGAAAACCCTACGCTGGTTCGAGGAAGATATACCTTTGCTGGATATGAGGGTGAAAGAATTATCGGCCGAGAGGCAACAATCTGCCCGGCAGTTCGCCGCTGCGCTCATCGATCAGACCCGAGCCGAACTGCAGAGACTGCTCCATGAACGGCTGGATCGAAGTCAGGATCAGAACCCAGACCGGAACAACGACGCACACGAACTGCCCTGCGAACCCGCCGACTAGCGCAGCCAACCAGCGAAGAAACGCGCAGAAACGCCGCATCAATTAGACGTGAGATCCGACCGCTGCCTGGAAGACTCCGGTGCTCGACTCGGCCTGTGCTTCCTGGTTTACGGTGACTTCTTCCCACAGCGTCTTGTCGCGCAGGATTGTCGACACCAGCGCCGTATGCATGGCGTGACCGGCCCGGTCGGCCACGACCTTACCCAGAATAGGCTTGCCGAGCAAAGCCAGGTCGCCGACCAGATCCAGCACCTTGTGCCGCACGAACTCGTCGGGGAAGCGCAGGGGGCCATTCTCCACGCCGTCGCGGGTCAGCACGATGCAATTCTCCCGCGAGGCCCCGCGGATCAATCCCATATTGCGCATGGTCTTCTCGTCCTCGCGCGACCCAAAGGTGCGTGCCGCGGCAATATGGCGCAGGTAATTTCCGTTGGAAAGCTCGACCTGAAAAGTTTCTTTTCCAATCAGTGGGTGCGGGAAGTTGATGGCATACGAGACGGAATAAGTGTCGGCGGGATGCACCGAAATACACTTGTTGCCCTCCCGCATCTCCAGTCCGCGGCGAATCTTCAGATACTTGCGAGGACGCCGTTGTTTGCGGATGCCGGCATCCCGAATCATCTGCACGAAAGGCTGAGCGCTTCCATCCAGAATGGGCAGCTCCAAATTGTCGAGCTCCACCACGGCATTGTCGATGCCCATTCCGACGAACGCGGAGAGCACATGCTCGGTCGTCGAAATCAGCACGCCTTTTTTCATGAGGCTGGTGGCATAGCTGACGCGCGCTACGTTACGGCCCGTGGCCTCGATTTCAAATCCATCCAGATCTGTCCGCCGAAACACGATTCCCGTTCCGGGTGCGGCGGGGACGATACGCATGCGAACCGGAGCGCCGCTGTGCAAGCCGATCCCATGGCATTCCACCGCCGAGCGGATTGTCTGCTCCTGGATCAAATGGGGGGCTGACTATGTTTAGGTGAATGAATAGATTACAGCGAATGCGCCAAGTCCGGGTGTGGCAAAAAAGCCACATTCCGTGGCTGGGAGCAAGGCCTGAACCGGCCTGAGTACTACTCATCCAGCCTAAACAAAGGCAAGTCAGTGGGTTAACGAAGCTGGCAAGGGCTGCCGGCAAGTCGCCCCGGTTAATGCTTTCCCGAAGTTTTATTGGGGTTATACCCAGAATTAGGGTCGAACATGGCCGAATTGAGCGGTTGGTTGTGGCTTGCGGAGAACACGAAGCGCTGCGTCTGCATGTCTCCGTTGTAGTAGCGGGTGAAGCCGTAGGGCGTCAGAACGCCCTGCACCAGCCGATAGTTATCCCAGGTTTCTTCTTCTATGTTGCGTTGTTTGTCGATGGGATCGCGCCAAGTGATGCTCTTCCTCACGGGCAGGTGCGTTGCGGAATCGAAATACAGCGTGACCGCCTCGTTCTTGGCATTGATGAGGGTGACCCGGTCCGCTGGAGCGTTGCCGGCCAGCGCGGTACCTTCATAAAAAACTGCGACACCGCGGTCGTTAATCCAGGTACGCAACACCGTTTCCAGCGAGAACCTGCGTCTCCGCAGATAGTCCTCCAGATCCTTGGTTTCCATTGGCCGCGGACCTCTGTATGTGATTTCGTAGCCCTTGTCCCCCGCGTATAGGTATGCCACATCGCGTTCCTTGGTGACTTCGATCCGCTCCTTGTCGGGATACTCCACGAACCGCCAAAACAGCACGCCGTTGCCGGTCGGACGCCCATGATAGAAGCTGTAGGTTCGCCCCGTTTGCTGGATGTTGCGGATGTCAAGATAAGCCTTTCCACCCAGCGCCTGAATGGCCTGATCCAGCAATCCCTTCGCCTTGCGGGCGCCCGCTTCGTCTACTGGGATCGAGGCACCTGTTAGCGGGGCAGATTGTGGATGATTCTGCGAGGTTGCCGGGGCGCCGGCCGGCGACTGGACCAAAAGAGACTGGCCCAAGGCGGAAATAGCCAGCGCAAAAGTGAGGAGCAGCAGGTTCATTCAGACAGTTAAGTCAGATGCTCAGAACGGAATTGTAGCTGTTTGTCGCGGTTACGGACTGCGGTCTGCAGTGGCGGATGCCGCATTTACTTGGATGCAGAAACAATCGTTGGCGTCACGGCCGGAAGCGTATTCGGCGTCGCGAAAACCTATCCTACGAGCACCGCGCCGCCGTTGACGTTGAAGACTTCGCCGGTGATAAAACCCGCATGTTCGGTGCACAGAAACAAGATCGGGGCCGCGATTTCCTCGGGTTTGCCAACGCGGCCCAAAGGAATGGCCCCGCGAATCTTTGCGCCGCTCTTCAGATCGTCGAGAGCAGGTCGCGACATATCGGTATCGACCCAGCCGGGCGCAACGCAGTTCACATAGATTCCCGCAGGCGCCAGTTCCGTGGAGAGACTTTTCGTCATGCTGATCAGCGCGCCCTTGCTGGCGGAGTAATCGCAATGGAACGCTTCACCACGCTGGCCGCTGGTGGAACTGATCAGCACAATGTGCCCGGCCGCCGGGTTGACGCTCGGCTGTGATCTCATCTGCGACTTCATTTGTGCAACCGCGTGCTTCACCAGCCCGAACACGGCGTCCAGGTTGATCGAAAGAGTTGAACGCCATTGCTCATCGGACATCTTCTCGATGGCTACATCTTCCGACGGCCACACCCCGTGATTCGCCACAAGAATATCAAGTCGTCCGAAATGCTTGACGGTCGCGGCAACCAGGGCGCGGGCGGAATCCGGGCTATCCAGGTTGCAGGCCACGGCATGGCAGTTCGCCTCGCCGCATTCCCGGGCGAGGGCCTCCGCCGGCGTTTGCGCTTTCTGGTAGCTGAACGCGACCTTCGCGCCCGCCGCAGCGAACATGCGCACCGTGGCCGCGCCAATGCCGCGCGAGCCTCCAGTGATCAGGGCGACTTTGCCGGAGAGTGATAGGGGAACGGACATGGAGACTAGTTTCGAGTTTTCGGCTTCGAGTTGCAAGTCGCTAGACCCGAACACTGCCCTCACAGACGGACAGTTTCGATTTAATAGTGAAATGGTGATTTATCGTCAATTGAGACGACCCCCAATCGGCGGCTCGGATTACTTCCTGTTTGACGATCATCCGGAGTAATCGCACGGTGACTCGAATGGAAATGCCGAGTGCTGCCAATCTACGAGTTGTGCCCAGCGAGCGATGCCCCTCCCTGGGGGTGCTAAACTTACCGTCGATTTGCATCTCCCTTCAGAGAGGGGAAGCGTGAGCGACCCGGCAATCAAGTCAACCCCGCAGAACTCAAGCGTCAATTCCGATCCCGAGGCTACTCTCGACTCGGCCGCTACTCCCGTGGGCGTACCTGCACTCCATTTAGGCTCGATTGGGCCCTACCGGCTGATCAGAAAACTCGGAGAAGGAGGGATGGGGCAGGTGTGGCTGGCCGAACAGTCCGCGCCCGTCAAACGGGAGGTTGCGCTGAAGATCATCAAAGCGGGGCGCTACGACGGTTCCGCTTTGCTGCGCTTCGACGTGGAACGGCAGGCGCTGGCAATCATGGATCATCCTGCCATCGCCAAAGTCTTCGATGCGGGTTCGACTCCCCAGGGTCAACCCTACTTCGTGATGGAATATGTGCCCGGCTTTCCCATCACCAACTACTGCGACCAGAAACGCCTCTCAATCCAGGACCGGCTGGCCCTGTTCATCAAGGTTTGTGAAGGCGTGCAACATGCCCATCAGAAAGCGATCATGCATCGCGACCTGAAGCCCTCCAATATTTTGGTCGTTGAAGTCGATGGCAAGCCGATGCCGCGCATTATTGACTTCGGTATCGCGAAAGCCATCTCGCAGCAAGATGAGGACGAAACGCTGGTAACCCGTGCCGGAGGAATGGTGGGCACACCCGGATACATGAGCCCGGAGCAGGCGGATCCCACCATCCTCGATGTCGATACTCGCACCGACGTTTATTCGCTCGGCGTGGTGCTTTATGAACTTCTTGCGGGTGTGTTGCCTTTTGATGCCGAGCAGTGGCAGACCAAACCTTTCCATGTGATCTTGCGCCAGCTGCACGAAGAGGATCCGCCGAGTCCGAGCAAGAGAATCAGCGGAGACTCTACCTCGACCACCGCCGCGCAACATCGGAACACGGAGCCCCGACAACTGGAAGGGCTGCTGCGAGGTGACCTGGACTGGATTACCTTGAAAGCTTTGGAAAAAGACCGCGCCCGCAGGTATGGCACGCCTTCGGAGCTCGCGGCCGATATCAATCGCTATTTGCAAAACGAGCCTGTAGTGGCGCGCCCGGCAAGCACAGCATACCGGACGAAAAAATACATCCAGCGCCACAAATTTGGAGTGGCGGCGGCAACCGCGATGGCTCTGCTGCTGATCGCGTTCGTGGGGATGCAAGCGATCCAGTTGCGGCGGATTACTCGGGAGCGCGATCGCGCCGATCGCGTCACCGCGTTTATGACCGGCATGTTCAAGGTATCGAACCCCAGTGAAGCACGCGGCAATGACATCCGGGCGCGCGAGATTCTGGATAAGTCGGCGAAAGACATCGACACCGGACTGGCGAACGACCCGGAGTTGCAGGCGCAGATGATGAACGTCATGGGCACCGTATATCAGAGCCTGGGGCTCACCTCTAAGGCCGAGCCTCTGCTGCGGCGAGCTTTGGAAACCCGGCAGCGTGTTCTCGGCCTGCGGAACCCGAATACACTGCAATCGCAACAGGATCTTGCCGCCGCAGTGCTCGCGCAAAGCCACTTCCCGGAGGCGGAGAAGTTGTGCCGGGAGACCATGGAGGCTCGCCGCCAGGTGCTTGGCCCGGAGCATCATGAGACCGTGGATTCCATGGTGCAGTTGGCCAGGACTCTAGGGTTTGAATCGCGATATGACGAAGCGGAAAAATTGAATCGGGAAGCGCTTGAAGTGTTGAGACGAAAATCGCCGCAAGACAGGTTGACGGCAACCGCGCTGTCGCTTCTGGCCGACACGCTCACTCATGAGGGCAAGTACCCGGAAGCGGAGAATGCAGCGCGAGAATCGCTCGAAATGGATCGGCGAGCGCTGGGTTCCGACCATCCGTCAGTGTTGAGAGATATGTTCAATCTCGGTGGCATCCTGACCGAGGAGAGGCATTACGCCGACGCAGAGGAAATACATAAGAAATTGATCGAGTCCGCCCGGCGAGTGCTGGGACCGCAGCATCCCGGCACCCTGGTTGCGATGAGTACGCTGGCGACGATTCTGGAAAAGGAAAAGCGTTTCTCCGAAGCCGAGAAGTTGGACCGCGAAGTGTTCGAAGCGCAACGGCAAACCCTTGGTCCTGAAAATGCCAGCACATTGCTTACTTTGGGTAATTTGGGCTCTCTCTTGATCGAGGAAAAGAATTACCCCGAAGCCGAAAAGGTCTTGCGGGAAGCGCTGGATGAGCTACGGCGGGTTCTCGGCCCTTCGCATGAGGTCACGGCAACCGCAGCCCAGAATTTAGCTCGTGTCCTTGCTCTGCAGGGCAAGCGGGATGAGGCCTTCGCCCCCTTGCGCGCCTATGCGGAGGGCCTTATTGCGATGGACGAGTTTGAGCGCCTGGAAAAGGACGACAATCTCCAGTCTCTGCACCAAGACCCGCGCTTCGTCGCGCTAATGGCGGCGACGCGCCAGCGCATCGCCACGGCACAAACGCAGCCGGCGACAAGATAGACCGCGCGTCCTTCATCCCACCGAGGGAACAGTGGACAAATATCCACGCCTGAACTTCGTGGGAATAAATCCTAGAGGCCATCTCTTGACGGTGCGGTTCGTTCCGACTTCAACTCTCGTAGCAGCAGCCGCACCAGCATGCCGTCGAAACGGGTGCCGCTCATCTTGGCCAGTTCATCGAGCGCCTGTTCCGGAGTCCGGGCCGCGGAAATCGATTGTTCGGTGAGCATGTTGGCATAGGCGTCAGCCAGCGCAATAATTCTTGCCCATAGCGGAATCTGTTCGCCCTTTAGCGCCCCAGGATAACCCGAGCCGTCAAAACGCTGGTGATGGTGCTCGATTGCAGGCCGCATCATGCCGCTGCGTGGCAGCACTCCAACGATCTCTGCGCCCACGCGCGCGTGCATCTTCACGAGGAAAAACTCGTCGTCCGTAAGTGGTCCCGGCTTGTTGAGGATGCGCTCCGGAACAAAAATCTTGCCCACGTCGTGCACCCGCGCCGCATAGACAAGATCGGCGCTCTCCTCCGGCGGCAACTGCAGGGCGCGAGCTAGAATTTCCGTGTAGCGGGCCACCATGTCGCCGTGGCCGGCGGTGCGCAGTTCGCGCGACTCTGCCGCCCGGCTCAAAGCTTCAATCGATTCCTTGAGCAGCGGGACATTGCCGTCCGGTTCGCCGCCGCACAATTTCACCAGCGTCGAAGTCAGCTCTTCCAGATGCTCGGGCCCGTTGTGTTCGCGCTGCAGAAATCCTTCTACATAGGCCGCGATCTGCTGGCGGTGCTGGGCGAAATTCTCGCCCTCGGTGAATTCCTCAGCGGTCGAAACCCGGTTCCCGCCCGAGCGCTTGGAGACATACATGCCCGCATCGGCCACGCGGATGACGTCTTCGATGGAGAAGCCATGGGTCGGGAAACTAGCCACACCGAAGCTCCCGGTGATGTGGTGCTCGTTCAGCATGGGGTCGGTGGCAATCCACTGCCGCAGGCGTTCAGCCAGCACCTCCGCCTGGTCGGGACCGGTTTCCGGCATCAGAATGATAAATTCATCGCCGCCGTATCGCGCTACCACGTTCTGCTGCCGCGATTTCTGCTCCAGCAACCTTCCTACACGGGCCAATACCAAGTCGCCTTCGAAGTGGCCCATGGTGTCATTGACTTCCTTGAACTTGTCCAGGTCGATCAGCACTACCGAGAACGGACGTCCGGACCGCGAAGCGCGCTTCCACTCCGCCGAGAGCGCTTCCCAGAAAAAGCGCCGCGTCTTGATGCCCGTCAGGCCGTCGGTAATCGACTGCTGCTGCAGCTTCTGGAATACAAACGCATTGTGCAAGGCGGTAGCCAGCAGATCGGCCAGGGTGTTGAGAATGAGAACGTCCTGCGGCTCAAAAGCTCTTTCGTTGCGGCTTTCGATGTTCAGCGCGCCCAGCAGAGTCTCCCCATAAGTGATGGGAATGCATAGCACGGAACGCGACTCTGGCAGAATCCCGCCCAACTGGCCTTCCGCCGCATTCTGTACCAGCGCCCGCTCACCGGTTCGCGCCACGCGGCCCAGAATGCCGATACCCAGCGGAATCCGCCTCCCCATAGCGCGAGCGGTTGCACCCGCCTCCGCTTTGATTTCAAGCTCCTTGGTTCCGTAATCGAGCAGACCGATTCCGATGTGATCGAAGCTGAAGTTCTTCTGGATTTCTCCCACAATCTGTCCCAGCATCCGCATCGGGTCATCACTGGAAATGGCCGTGCGCGAAATGTTGTTGAGAAACGCCAGTTGCCGCGACCGGCGCTGTTCCTCGGCAAACAGCCGCGCATTCTCCACCGCTACCGAGACCTGCCCCGCCGCCGTCACTAGTACATCAAGGTCGCGCTGTTCAAAAACAAACTCCCGTTCCGTGCTCATTGCCACCATTACTCCAGCCGGCCGGTTGCTCAGTAGGATGGGCGCCGCGCACAAGCATTTGGCGGGATGTTCCGGCTTGTAAGTGACTCCCAGACGTGCCCGCGCTTTCTCCAAGTCGGAGCGGATCAGCAGAGGCTGCCCTGTGCGGATCACATATTCGGTGAACGCGTTTTCGAGCTTGCGCGATCGCTTGGGACGGATCTGGTTGTCCTCGACCTCCAGCTCAAAGCGGATGTCGTCTCCTTCCTGGAAGGCAATGTAAAAGTTACTGGTGGCGAAAATCTGGCCCAGTTCAGCGTGGATGGTGCGCAACACTTCATCCTGATCGAGCCGCGAGCTGATGGCTTGCCCGATCTGGGTCAGCAGTTCGGACTCCTGCGTGCGGCGATGGGCGTCCAGCGTAACCACATAGTTTTCCAGCGTCAGGCCCAGTTGCAGCGCCAGGCCCACCATCAGCCGCGGACCTGACGACCCAAACACCTTCCGCTCGGCATGAGGAAATAAAATGACTCCGAAATTGTGTTCGCGCGCCTGCAGGCTGACTGCCGTCAGGTGGCGGATTTCCGCCTCGGTCATTACGCGTTTGAAATCGGCAAATCCTGCGCTTGGCCCCATGGAGAGCGGTTCCGTCATCTCAGGCACGTCATGCACGGTGAAGATACCACTCTGCCGGTAGGTCAGTTCGCCGATATAGTCGCCGGCGCCGCTGGCTTCCATAGCCTGCAGGAACTGCGGCGAAAACCCGTTCTGCACGGAAGGCAATAACCCACGCCAGCGCTCCGAGATGCAGATGGCGGCGCGGTGCACCGGCAGCGCGCTCATCAGCCGGTCCAGCGCAGCCTGCATGCTCGGCACCAGATCTTCTGCTGCGGGCAACTTCCGCGGATCAACGCCCAGGGTGGAAAGTGCGAGCGTGCTCTCCTGCACCGCATTGCGCTCGTTCTCAAAAAGCACCATGACCATGGCGATGCCCAGCAGCATCTGCGGGATGGGCCCAAGAAAATGGCCGACACTGCCAAACATTTCGACCACCGGGTTGGTCGATTGCAGGGAACCTTTCAGCACCGCCCACAACGCCAGCGAAAACGCCAGCAGTTGAAAAGCTACCGAGCCGCGGCGGTGAGCGTGCACATAGAAAGCCGCCGAACAATACAACATCACCGCGGTCATGAAAATTACTTCGAAGCTGATGGGACGCGAACCGTCCATCCCGCCCGTGCCTCCCAGCATTCGGTTGTACAGATCCACGCAGGCCGCCACGGTGCCGGCCAAAGCCAAAGCTCCGTCATACCAGCGCCAGCGGAAAGGCGCCCGCATCAGCCGTGTGGAGACGAAGATGCTCACCGCCATCGCCACCGAAAACAAAGAACTCAGAAAGTAAGCGGCATGGGCCGGCGGACGGTAATACCGCAAAGCGTCCAGCCCGTAGTGAATGGAGTAGCACGCCCAGGCAATCTGCCAGGCAAGAAAGTAAGCCTGCCGGCTCTGCTGGTATAAGTACCAGAACAGCAGGCACAGCAGGAGGGCGACCACGCCCGGAACGATGACAATGCTGGTGGCGACGCTATTCATACTGATGAAGAATTCCCCGCGGAATCGGCGCGATAAATTCCCAGGAGACGATGGATTTATGTTTTCACAGCAGGGCCGCGAAGACAACAGAATTTAAGTACATGGCCGCGCGGAGCTTGCCAGAACGGCGAATTTTGTCAGCTGTTACTCCCGCGAGGCTTGACGCTCCTTTTCGACCGCCCGTAACATCGCATGAGTCGCGAACGAACCTGACTTTATCGATGATCCAGGACTACGAATGATCCAAAATCGCGAATGACTCTCCCAGCAGCCAGTGCAGCCAGCGCTGCCCGCCCTCGCGTCCGCTTCGCGCCTTCCCCGACCGGCTTTCTTCATGTCGGCAGCGCACGCACGTTTATCTTCAACTGGCTTTACGCCCGTCACAATGGAG
>JBAVAV010000592.1:0-17844 GCA_049585895.1 Candidatus Sulfotelmatobacter sp.
GCGAATGCCCTGGTCTCCCCATCCCTTCCTGAAGATTGGGCAGCGCGTTCGCATCCGGGGAGGAGCGCTGGATGGACTGGAAGGCATTCTCGTTTCCCGCAGTGGCGGACGCGCTCTGGTTATCTCCGTAGATGCGATCCAACGGTCGATTTCCGTTTGTGTTGAAGGATACGACGTCGAAGCCGCCTGAAATCCCCTACAATCCTGGCCCGTTCTCAACCTTGAGTTTCTTCTTTGTCGATGCGAAGAAACCGCTGAACCCGTGACAGAAAATATCCTGGAAACAATACGCTTGCTGGTCGTGAGTCGGGAGCCGGCGGTGTTACGCCCGCTCTGGTCCATTGCAGAATCTAATTCCTGGCAGCTGGAAACGTCCTGCAGCGGCTGGGAGGCGATGGAGCGCTTACAGTTCGGCGTCGCTCCGCACCTGCTGCTGCTGGACCTGCCGCGCGGCGATGCCGACGGCCTGCATATCCTGCGCTGGTTGCGGCGGCTCCGTCCCGATCTGCCGGTCGTGGTGCTCTCGCACGACGAAGATGCCGGGCGGAAGACAGAAGCGATGCGACTGGGCGCGGACGATGTGCTGCTTCCGCCATTTCAAGAAGACCAACTGGAATTCCGCATCCGCCGGCATCTTACTTTCTCCCGCCAGAACACAGAAGCAGAAATCGTGAGCGAAGATCTTGAACTGCTCGGCGACCACGAGTGTTTCATCGGCTCCGGTCCGCTCATGCAGAAGCTGCGGGCCCAAGCCGAGTTGCTCGCCCAAGCCGACGTCCCTGTCCTGATCCTGGGCGAAAAGGGAAGCGGAAAGGAAACGATCGCCCGGCTGATTCACAAGTTTTCGGTCCGCTCAGGATTCAAATTCCAGAAGGTCAACTGTGCCGCCATGCCTGGGGATCTTCTCGAAGCGGAGCTGTTTGGCAGTGAGAATGGAATCGTTGCCGGCCACGGCCGAACCGGTTCGGGCAAATTCGAAGCGGGGCAAAAGGGCACGATCCTGTTGGATGAGATCACGGAGATGGAGGATGGTTTACAAGCCAGGCTGCTGGCCATGCTCCAAGATCAGCACCTGGACCGATCGGGTGGAGATGGCCCGATCGGCACTGGAGCCCGTCTTCTCGCAACCACCAGCGCCAACGTGGAACGCGCGCTCGCCGAAAAGAAACTACGTGAGGACTTATATTACCGTTTGAGCGCTTTTACGGTGCTCGTGCCTCCTTTGCGCCAGCGAAAAGAAGAAATCAGGACTCTTCTGCGTTATTTCATGCACAAGCTGGCAAAGCATTATGGGCTTCCGCCGCGTGAATTCTCCGGATCCCTGCTGGAGGCCTGCCAGCACTATTCGTGGCCGGGAAACCTGAGACAATTGGAGGCGTTCACCAAACGCTTCCTCGCAGCTGGCGACGACAATCTCAGCCTCGGGGAACTGCGGAGTGACTTGCGGGAGGTCGGCGCGGGCTACGCTTCGCCGGCGGACAAGCCGGATGTCTTGCGTGACGGAGGGGAAGAGGGAGAAGAATTGCCTGCCCCGAGATCGTTGAAATCCCTCATCCAGAGTGTCAAATGCGAGGCCGAGCAGAATGCTATTCGAGCGGCGCTCGAGAAAACCGGATGGAACCGCAAAGCCGCCGCCCGGTTGTTGAAGGTGAGCTATCGCACCCTACTTTACAAGATCGAACAGTATCAGATGAACTCTGCTGAGCCCTTTTTCGCTCCATTGCCGGGAGGCCGGTTCTCCCTGCCCGGCTTAAAGGGGAACGGGAAAGCAAGTTGAAGGTTGCGATTGAAACAGCGATTCGCAGGGTCGCCGGCCGGCCAGTTTGCTAAGGTGCAACCATGACAAGAAATAATTTGACTCCGTGGAAGAGACAATTGTTTTCGGTGGCAGCATGCCTGCTGTCGAGCGGATTGTGGGGGCAATCCCAGCCGGGCAGCAGTGCGCACTCCGCCGGCTCCCCGCCTGCGGCCGCCGGTTCGAGCGCGGCGGCTCCCGCCACGGCCAAGCCGCACGACAACCAGTTCGTGATCGGCGACGACGACGTGCTGGCGATCAACGTCTGGAAAGAGCCCGATGTTTCCCGCTCTGTTCCGGTGCGTTCGGATGGAAAAATCTCTTTACCCTTGGTGGGGGAAGTACAGGCAGCGGGCCGGACCCCGTTGGCATTGGAAAAGGAAATTGCGGTCAGGCTGAAGGACTACATTTCCGAGCCGGAAGTTACGGTGATCGTGCAGCAAATCAACAGTCAGAAGTACAACATCCTGGGGCAGGTAGCGCGCCCGGGTTCGTATGTGATCGCCAACTCGGCCACAGTGCTCGACGCCCTCGCTCTGGCCGGGGGCTTCCGCGATTTCGCCAAGCAGAAAGCGATTTATGTTCTGCGGCAGAATCCCGATGGCAGTCGGACACGGCTTCCCTTCAATTATAAGGAAGTCGTGAAGGGCAGGGACTCGGCGCAGAACATAAAACTTCAGCCGGGTGACACCATCGTGGTGCCGTAACCATGAGACTTCTTAATCCAGTCTGTTTCGTAATAGTCTTGTTGGCGGCCTTGCCGGTGTGGTCGCAAGAACAGCCCGCTGCGCCGGCGGCGGCCGGCCCGCTCATTGCCGTTCCTGTGAATACCGATAATGGCGCAGACCGGATGCTGACTCCTCCTCCCGTAAGCGGTCAAACGTACCCGACCGCCTCGGCATCCGAGGAGCGCTCTAACTACCTGCGGGGGGGATTGTCGTTCAATGGCGCCTACAGCGATAACGTTGTAGGCCTGGTGAACGGCCATCCGGAGAGCGATATTAGCTATTCGGTATGGCCCTGGATCGCGCTGGACGAGACGACGCCGAGACTGCACTGGGTTTTGAACTACGCGCCCGGATTCACCTTCTATCAGCGCACGAGTTCCAGAAACGAGATGGACCAGAATGCATCGGTCGAATTCGAGTACCGCATGAGCCCCCACGTGACGCTCTCGGCGCGGGATGGATTCCAGAAAAGTTCCAGCGTTTTCAATCAGCCGAACCTTGGCGCAGCGGGAGCAGTTTCCGGCGGAATCCAGGAGCCCAACCAGTCGGTGATTGCGCCAGTAGCAGACCGTCTGGGCAATTTCGGAACTGCGGGTATCACCTACCAATTCGCCGCGAACAGCATGATCGGGGCCGGGGGCACGTTCAGCAACTTGCACTACCCGAATCCCGCTGAGGTTCCAGGCTTGTTTGATTCTGCATCGCAGGGTGGGTCAGCATTTTATTCGCTTCGGGTTTCCAGGATGAACTACTTCGGTGCAACCTATCAGTACCAGCGCTTGCTGTCGTATCCGGCGCCGGGAACGAACCAGACGCAGACGCACGCCTTGCTCCTTTTCTACACCCTGTATGCAACTCCGAAGTTCTCCATTTCCATCTTTGGAGGCCCCCAATACTCTGACAGCGGCCAGCAGTTTTCCGATACCGCCGCGGCCCCGACGCTTGGTTCTCGCAGCTGGAATCCGGCGGCCGGAGGCAGCCTGAGCTGGCAGGGACGCTTGAGCAACCTGGCTATAAGCTACTCGCATATGATTTCGAGCGGCGGCGGACTGGTCGGGGCGGTGCGAATGGACGGCGCCAGTGCGTCAGTACGGCAACAACTTTCACGGACGCTGAGTGCATCTGTGATGGGCGCATATGCCCAGAATGACGTTTTGACCTCCACTCCCTTGTTTGACAGCAACGGCCACACGGTTTCGGGAACTGCATCGCTGCAGCAGCAGTTTGGGCAGCACCTGAATTTGCAGCTGGGATACACGCGGGTTCACCAGGATTACAGCACGGTCACCGTCCTGGCCGCGACTCCCAACACCAATCGCGAATTCGTTACGCTGACCTATCAATTTTCGAGACCGCTGGGAAGATAATCATGGCAGAAGATTTCGAAGAGCAAAATGCGGGCGGATTCGATTTCCAGCGCTACCTGGCAATTGCCCGCCGCCGCCACATGCTGTTCCTGATCCCGCTGCTTCTGGGATGGCTCGCGGTTTGGGGGCTAAGCTGGGTTCTTCCGGCGCACTATCGCTCAGGAACTCTTATCCTCGTCGAACAGCCGGCCATGCCGAAGGCTTATGTTAATCCCAACGTCACCGACGACCTGCAGTCGCGATTGCAAAGCCTCACTCAGCAGATTCTGAGCCGGACTCGGCTGCTGCACATCATCGAGCAACTGAACCTGTACGCGGATCAGGGAAAACAAACTGCGCCCGATGACAAAGTCGATCTCATGCGCAAGGACATCGAGATCGAGCTGGCGCGCAACGCCCAGAATGAAATCACCACCTTCAATGTCTACTTCTCAGCGCGCGATCCCCTGGTGGCCCAGCACGTTACCAATGAGCTGACTGCGCTGTTCATCAGTGAGAACCTGGGGGCGCGCCAGCAACAATCCGAGGACACGACCAAGTTTCTGCAGGGGCAACTGGAGACGGCGCGGAGAGCCCTGGCGGCGCAGGAAGAAAAAGTCCGGCAATTCAAAGGTCAACATGTCGGGGAATTGCCCATGCAACTGGGCAGCAACCTGCAAATCCTGGCCGGCCTGCAAACCCAGCTGCAGTCGGAGGAGGGCGCGTTGAATACGGCCAAACAGCAGCGTGTCTACCTGCAGACGCTGGTCGATCAGTATCGCACGGTGGAGGCTGCCTCCAAGACCGGCAGCAGCGCGCCGGCGGGGTTACCTGCGCTGGACGATCAACTGGACAAGCTGAGAGCTCAACTAGCCGATCTAAGCTCGCACTACACGGATCGTCACCCCGACGTGCGCAAAGTCAAGGAGCAGATTGCCAAGACGCAGAGGATGCGGGACCAGCTCGCCGCCAGCCTGCAAACTAAGGATACGGAGGTGGCTTCTGACGCCAGTGCCTTGACCCAGGACGCCCCCGACACCAAGAATGCATCCGCGCCTCTGCTCCAGCTGCAAGGCCAGATGCACGCGAATCGCGCCGAGGTGGCAAACCGGGAGCGCACAGTCGCGGAGCTGAAAACGAAAATCTCGGAGTATCAGTCTCGACTGAATCAAGAGCCTGTACGCGAAGAGCAACTGGCCGATCTCACCCGCGGCTACGACCAGGCCAAAGAAAATTATGACGGGCTCTTGAAGAAAAAGAACGAGTCCGCCATGGCGACCAGCATGGAGTTGCTCCACGAGGGGGAACGATTTCGTATTCTGGATCCTCCCAGCCTGCCCACAAGGCCATCGTCTCCGAACCGCCTCAAGTTCTGTGGCATTGGACTGCTGGTGGGATTGCTGTTGGGCGGCTTGGTGGCGGGAGCAGCGGAAATGACGGATGACCGGATCTACGACGAAAAGGAGCTGCAAAAGCTCTTGCCGGTCGCGGTAATCTCAGAAATTCCGCCGCTTGTGGTTCCCGCAGATGAGCAAAAGCAGCGGAGGCGTCTGTGGCTGGGATGGGGAACGGCGGCACTCGTATTTGCTACCATCCTGATGGGCTCCGCTCTCAGTTACCTGCATAGCTAGCGGTCGCGCACATGTATAAAGCCTTTTACAACCTGAAGCGCAATCCCTTCGAAATTACTCCGGACCCTTCGTTCCTGTTCCCCACGAACCGGCACAATGAGGCGTTGGCGGCGCTTTATTACGGGGTGCGGCGGCGCAAGGGCTTCGTGGTCTTGACCGGCGAAGTAGGCACGGGGAAGACGCTTCTGCTGCGTTGCCTGCTGCAGTTGTTCAAGCAGAGCAACGATGTTGCCTATGCTTACGTATTCAACGGACTCTTAACTCCAACCGAGTTCCTGCAGTACATTGCAGCGGACCTGGGCCTCCCGTCCGCCAGCCACAATAAGAGCGAACTTCTGCTACAGCTGGCGAACTATCTTATCGCCCGCACTCAGAAAAGGCTCACGACGGTGCTGGTGGTCGACGAAGCTCATCATCTCTCGCCGGATATTCTGGAGGAAATCCGGCTGCTGACGAACCTGGAGACCACGGACGAGAAGTTGTTGCAGATTCTCCTGGTGGGACAGCCGGAACTGAATGACAAGCTGGACTCAATCGAGCTGCGCCAACTGAAGCAGAGAGTCGCTCTGCGTTCCCATCTGTCGGCGTTGGACCTGAACGAAACAAAAGGATACATCGAGCGGCGGGTCCGCCTGGCCGGGAATCCCGACCCCTCCGCGTTATTTCCGCCGGAGACCGTGGCGGCGGTTCATCGGCATTCCAGGGGATTTCCCAGACTGATTAACACCATTTGCGAGAACGCGTTGATCGCAGGCTATTCGAGACAGGCGAAAATCCTGACTCCGGAGTTCATTGATGCCATTGCAGCCGATTTCCGTCTCGGTATCCAAACCAAGCCGAACGACAAAAAGCCGGACGACCGCGAGCTGCAGAAAGCAGCCAGATCATTGCTCGAGCTGTACAGCCATTTGCAGTACGAACAAACCCACGAAGGGGAATTGAGAACACGCGTACCAGTTCGAGTCGGAGAACATGAGCCATATATTTGACGCATTACGAAGGTCGGACGCGGATTCCTCGGGGAAGGAAACATCCGAGTTTTCCGTCGCCACCGAACTGCTTCAAGCCGCCGAGCAGAAGATGCACTCCGCGGCGGTAGAGGGATTGGCCAGGGAGCGCTTTGCCGGGGAGAACCTGGGCGTGGAGATTACGGAGCCTCCTCGCCAGGATTACTTGGCCTCCTTGGAGCATTGTCGCGCTTTGCCAGTTACCATACGGTCCGACAGCCGGTTGGTTTCGGTGGCCAAAGAAGAGAGCCTGGGAGCGGAAAAGTTTCGCTTCCTCGCGGTTCGGCTTCGCCAGCTGCGACAGAATCGGCCGCTGAAGAAGATTCTGATTACCAGCACGATTCCGCAAGAGGGCAAGAGCACGGTCGCGACCAACCTGGCATGCACCCTGGCCCGGAGGAAACAACAGAGGACTCTGCTTCTGGACGGCGATTTGCGGCGGCCGGCCATCGCCGGACAACTCGGGTTGCGCAATGTTCCCGGTCTGAGTGAATGGTTTCATGGCGACCGGGAAACCCCGAACGTCTATCGTCTTGAAAGTCTCGGGCTTTGGTTGCTCCCGGCGGGCCGCGCCCCGGAAAATCCGCTGGAGTTAATGCAGTCCGGCAAGATTTCCTACCTGATCGAGATGTTGAGCACCTGGTTCGATTGGATCATCATCGATTCCCCACCTCTGTTGCCACTGGCTGATACCAGCATCTGGGCCAGGCTGGCAGATGGAATTCTGCTGGTGACGCGCAAGGGCGTTACCGAGAAACAGCAACTGGAGCGCGGCCTGGAAGTACTTGATCAGGGGAAATTGCTGGGCGCTCTGGTCAATGACTCCAGCGATGTGGCGCACAGCGATTACTACCAGCGCTACAGTCCTCCTGCATCTTCTCCCCCGGCTCGGCAGTCGAAACGGTAAGCAGTCAAAACAAGCAGACGGCGTTTTTCAGCTCTACTTCCCCCAACCAATAATCAGGACTCTGGCATTCGTCGGGGTTCCTTGTATTCGCTCTCGCACGCGGGAAGCGAACAAGCGGAGGGAATCGTGAACTTACGACGCTCCACCAACGGCTGGCAATTGAGTTTGCTTCGCGCGGATCCGGCTTCCGCGGCGGCGCACAGCCTTCCGAACGAAGAAGTCTTCTGCCGGATGATCGCTCTGGAACGAAAGAGAAGCGAGCGCTCGAAGAAGCCTTTTCTGCTGATGCTCCTTGACTTGGGGGAGCGTCTGCCTTCGGAGAGGAATGGGAAGACTCTGGGGAAAATCCTGGCTGCGCTGTCCGCCGCGACCCGGGAGACCGACGTGACCGGATGGTACAAGAATCACTGCATGGTGGGAGTGATGTTCACCGAAATCAGCGCCGCGGAAAGAGATTCGATCGTGGGCACCATGATCGCCCGGGTAAGCGAGACGCTGCGCCAGGTTCTGACCTTCGAACA
Organism: Candidatus Sulfotelmatobacter sp.; assembly: GCA_049585895.1. Taxonomy (GTDB): domain Bacteria; phylum Acidobacteriota; class Terriglobia; order Terriglobales; family Acidobacteriaceae; genus Sulfotelmatobacter. The sequence continues at coordinate 7,936 of JBAVAV010000592.1, forward strand.
GTTCAACCAGCTCACCATCTCGTTTCATGCCTTTCCCGAAGAGTGGGATGATGATCTGCGCCAGCGTCCGAGCAACCCCGCCCTCTATCCCGACCTGTCTCAACGGGACCAAGTGCGGCGAGTCTCGACCGCGATGAAAAGATCGATGGACATTCTGGGTAGCATCCTGGCCCTGGTGTGCTGCTCGCCTTTGTTTCTCGTCATCGCGTTGATCGTCAAGGCGACTTCCGAGGGGCCGGTCTTCTTTCGCCAGCGCCGCATCGGACAACACGGCACCCCCTTTGTCTTTTTAAAGTTCAGGTCTATGTACATCGGCAATGACGCCAGCACCCACAAGGAGTACGTCACGCAATTGATTGCCGGGAAGGCAAAACGAAACGCGTCCAACGGGAATGGCGAGGGAGTATTCAAGTTGACCCAGGATCCCAGGATCACGCCGGTCGGAGCCTTCCTGCGCCGGACCAGCCTTGACGAGTTGCCTCAGTTCATCAACGTGATGAAGGGGGAAATGTCATTGGTCGGGCCACGTCCCCCCGTTCCATATGAGGTCGAAGTGTACGATTTTTGGCATCGCCGGCGGCTGCTCGAAGCCAAGCCGGGCATCACCGGCCTCTGGCAGGTCAGCGGACGCAGTCGTGTGAAGTTCGATGACATGGTTCGCCTAGATCTTCGATATGCGCGTACCTGTTCTCCGTGGGTTGACCTCAAGATCCTGTTGCGAACGCCTGGCGCTGTAGTACTCGGCGAAGGCGCCCACTAAACACTAGACAAAGAAAAGATAAGTTTGGCCTTCCAGGATTCCCCTATACCGTGTCCCTCAATATGACCGCCTCTCCCGTTAAGGCTCGGAACTCGCATGCAACGCAAGAGCAACGGAGTGAAGTTATGGTGAAGTTTGGGGTTGTAGGGTATGGGTACTGGGGACCGAACGTGGTTCGCAACCTTGACCGCTTGGATGACGCGGAAGTGGTCGCCGTGTGCGACAGGGATCCGGCGGCTCGGCGGAAGGTGGCGAAAGCCTATCCGGACGTATTGGTTACGCAGGATGCTGCGGAGATGATGGCTTCTCCGGAGATCGCCGCCATCGCGGTTGTGACTCCGGTCTGGACGCACTATGAGCTGGCAAAGGCCGCGCTGGAGAATGGCAAACATATTTTTGTCGAAAAGCCATTCACCAGCAACGCCGACCAGGCGAAGGAGCTGATTGATCTGGCTGCGCGCAAGAACCTGAAAATTATGGTGGACCATACGTTCCTGTTCACCGGAGCGGTCCAGAAAATCAGGCAGTTATTGCATGATGGCGCGCTCGGAAAGCTCTACTACTACGATTCCACGCGCGTAAATCTAGGGCTCTTCCAGCACGACGTGAATGTCGTCTGGGACCTCGCTCCGCATGACTTGTCGATCATCGACTACCTGATACAGAAGAGCCCTGAAGCCATTGTTGCCACTGGTCAAACTCACCTGAACGGACACGAGGACGTGGCCTTCATTACCCTCTATTTCCCGGATAAGGTCATCGCCCACATCAATGTCAATTGGTTGTCACCGGTGAAGGTTCGGACAACCCTCATCGGGGGGGAAAAGAAAATGCTGGTGTGGAACGACCTGGAGGCGGACGAGAAGATCAAGATCTACGACAAGGGCGTAAAGGTTACCAGTCGCGAAGGGCTTTATGACTTGCTGGTGCACTACCGCTCCGGTGACATGTGGGCCCCGCAAATCGAACAAGTGGAGGCGCTGCATAAGGAGCTAGCCTATTTCGTCGACTGCATCGTCAAAGATGAAACTCCGGTGAACGACGGCGAGGCCGGCCTTCGCGTCGTCAAGATGTTGGAGGCGGCCGACGAGTCTATGCGCAAGCGGGGAGCCTTGGTCTACCTGTGATTTCACCCGGCGAGCGCCAATTCATCCAATTCTCGCATCGTGGTTTCCGCTCTGCTCTGTCAACGATATCTCAGAGCGTGCAAGCCGGAAAATTTGGACGATGATGAACCCAACGGTCCTCGTGGCTACGACGTCCCGCTGGTACCCGGCCGCCCGGCTGGCGATGGCTCTGGCAAATGCAGGGTGCACGGTGGACGCAGTGTGTCCCAGTCTCCATCCGCTCCGCAAGACGGGATCCGTTCGTCAGGCTCATGTCTACCATGGTTTAGCGCCATTGATATCGTTCGCTCGCGCCATCGCAATCACCCAGCCGGACTTCATTGTCTCAGGAGATGACCTTGCCACGCAGCATCTGCACCGTCTCCATGCCCAGGAACAACGTCGCGGGAGGATTAACTCCCCGATGTGCGCTTTGATCGAACGTTCTCTGGGTGAACCGGAGAGTTTCCCGGTCGTGAGTGCGAGAACTGCCTTCATGAACTTGGCGGACGCAGAGGGCCTTCGTGTTCCTCCCACGGAAGTCATGCGGAACAGCGATGAGCTCAGAAATTGGGCCGCTCGCATGGGTTTCCCGTTTGTCCTCAAAGCGAACGGCACCTCAGGCGGGGATGGCGTAAGGGTGGCGCACACCCTGGCAGAGGCCGAACACGCCTTCAAGGAGTTGCAGGCTCCTCCATTGCTGGCAAGAGCTGCCAAGCGGGCGCTCGTCGATCAAGACAAAACTCTGGTTTGGCCTTCGCTGCTGCGGCGCCGGCCCGTGGTCAACGCCCAGGCCTTTGTGGCAGGGCACGAAGCAACCAGCGCTGTCATTTGCTGGAAAGGTGCCGTGCTCGCGAGCCTCCATTTTGAGGTAGTCAACAAAGCAAGTTCGGCGGGGCACGCCACCGTGGTGCGCTTGATCGAGAATGCTGAAATGTCGGCCGCGACTGAAAAGATGGCTCGCCGCCTCGGTCTTTCCGGGCTTTACGGTTTCGATTTCATGATGGAGGCGGGTACGGGAAACGTCTACCTTGTCGAAATCAATCCCCGGGCCACTCAAGTGGGACACCTCAGCCTAGGGCCCGGACACGACATTCCCGCGGCCTTGTACGGCGCATTGTCCGGCCAGGTCATACAAGCGGCGCCGAAGGTTACCGAGAGCGATACGATCGCTTTATTCCCGCAAGAATGGATTCGGGATCCAGAGAGCGCATTCCTGCAGGCGGGTTATCACGACGTTCCTTGGGAAGAACCAGAATTGGTGCAGGATTGCGTCAGCAATCGCCGCAAGCAGAGCGCCTGGTATTCCCGCTCCCAACGGAAACAGATTTCTCCGGCGGCCCGGTCCGCCACTCCCATGACCGCTCCCGCAAAGAGCCGCGCCGTTGGGCTGGATTAGGGAGGCAAGTAAGCCGCTACATGAATAGGCAATCCTCAAAGACCGTGAAGAAGCCGCTTCAGATCATGAAGTTTGGCGGGTCCTCGGTGGGCGACGCGTCCCGCATCAGGAAGGTGGTTGCGATCATTTGTGACGCTTCCCGTGCGAGTGACCTGGTGGTCGTGGTCTCCGCCATGAGCGGCGTCACCAACAAACTGGTCGAAGCAGCCACGCAGTCAGAGGCGGATAATCGTGAATCGGTTGCGATGATCTTCGAAGAGCTCCGCGACCGGCATCACGCGGTGGTCAGCGCTTTGATCCATTCGATTCCGGTGCGGAGCCGCATCAACCGGGAAGTGGAACAGATTTTTCAAGAGGGCGAACGGCTGTGCCAGGAGACGGCCCGCTTACGCGAGTTGACCCTGCGGGCGCGTGACTCGATCTCGAGTCTGGGCGAACGTCTCTCCGCTCCTCTTATTGCGGCCGTGCTGACGGAATGCGGCCTGTCGAGTGAGGCGATTGAGGCTACGGAACTCATCCAGACCGACTCGTGCCACGGCGCCGCGGACCCCAGGATGGACGTGACGCGCGAGAACTGTGTGTCCCGCCTGCATCCGCTCTTGCAGAAGGGAGTGGTTCCGGTGGTGACGGGCTTCATCGGCGCGACAGCGGAGGGTGTGCTCACAACGCTCGGGCGCGGCGGGTCAGATTATTCTGCGACGATTCTGGCCGCGGCGCTCGAAGCAGATGAGGTGACCATCTGGACCGATGTCGACGGCCTGATGACCGCCGATCCGCGCCTGGTGCCGGAAGCATCTACGATTCCTGAAATCTCCTATCGCGAGGCAGCGGAACTGGCGCACTTTGGCGCCAAGGTTCTGCATCCGAAGACTCTCAGTGCCGTGACCCAATGCGGGATCCCGCTGTGGATTCGTAACACGTTTGCCCCCGAGCTGTCCGGAACGCGAATCACGCCGACGGGCTCCTTGGCGGAGGACGGGGTGAAAGGGCTTTCGGCGATCAGCGATGTCGCTCTTATCACCCTGAGCGGCGCCGGGGTTGTGGGCGTGCCAGATGCTGTGGGGTCGATTTTCGCGGCAACCGCGGCGGTTCGAGCGAATGTCCTGCTGATCTCGCAATCGTCCTTACAAAACGACATTTGTCTGGTGGTTTCTTCTGCCGAGGGGGAGCGCATGCTTGAGGCTCTACGCCGCGAGTTCGCGCAGGATCTGGCGCATGACGAAGTGGAGCCTATTACCCTTGGCCCGGCGGTTGCACTCGTCACTATCGTGGGCAAGAACATGCGCGGTTCTGCAACTATCGGCCGCACGATTACTGCTTTGGGCCGGGAAAACGTGACCATCATCACAATCGCGCAAGGTCCTTCCGAGTGCAATATTTCCTTCGTCGTATCGAAGCCAGACGTGAAGGCAGCACTCGATGCCACGCATCGGGAATTCCAGCTGGGTGCACTGGACTCCCAAGCACTGCCCGTCCAGCGCGTGACCGTTGACCCTGCCGCCTGGCAATACGAATCGGATCCGCGAACTGCAAACGCCGATTGAGCGGCGCCTGATCCTCCTGATCTTTGGCCGTTTCCAGATATAGGTCCCAACATGAGTCCCAACCGGCAGACCGGGAGCCATTTCATTTCATGAACACCTATGTATGCATCGCTCCTGACGTAAAGCTTGGGCGGGATGTGAAGCTGTCCAAGTTCATCAACCTTTACGGCTGCGAAATTGGCGATGAATCCAAGATTGGCGCGTTCGTAGAGATCCAAAAGAACGCCTTCGTCGGCAAACGCTGCAAGATCTCGAGCCACACGTTTATTTGTGAAGGCGTCACCATCGAGGACAATGTTTTCATCGGCCACGGTGTGATGTTCATCAACGATAGCTATCCGCGGGCTACCGCCGCCGGCGGAAATCTGCAAACCGAGGCCGACTGGAAGGTCGAGCGAACCGTAGTCAGGAAGGGAGCATCGATCGGCTCGGGGGCCACCATTCTCGCCAACCTGAGCATTGGTGAAAACGCCATCGTAGGAGCGGGCAGCGTTGTGACCAAAGACGTGCCCTCGAACAGCATCGTGGTGGGGAATCCAGCAAAAGTCATGCGCTATATCGACCAAATTACGGAGGTTTCGAAGTGAGCATTTCTCATAGCACGCCAGACAGCATTCCTTTTCTTGATCTGGTTACTCCCCACCTTGAGCTTGAGCAGGAATTGATTGAAGTTTTTCGCAAAGCCTTGCACACGGCCGGGTTTATCGGCGGTCCCATGGTGGAAGAATTTGAGAAGGCATTTGCCGCGTTCTGCGGTACCAGCCACTCGGTTGCGGTGAGCAGCGGTACCGATGCGTTGCGTTTTGCCCTTATGGCAAGCGGAGTGAAGCCGGGCGACGTGGTGGTTACCGTGCCTCACACCTTCATCGCCACCACGGAAGCAATTTCTCAGGTGGGAGCGCTTCCGGAATTTGTCGACATTGACGAGAACACCTACAACATGGCGGTGGAAAAGCTGGCAGAGTTCCTCGAGAGCCGCTGCACCAGAGACAAGTCCGGCAAGCTGATCAGCCGCCGCAGCGGCCGGCCCGTGACCGCGGTTGTTCCCGTTCACCTCTACGGGCAAATGGCCGACATGGATCCCATCCTCAGGCTCGCTGAGAAGTATGGACTCATAGTGATAGAAGACGCTTGCCAGGCGCACGGGGCGGAATACTTTTCCCGCAAACACAATCGCTGGATGAAGGCAGGTTCGATGGGACGCGCCGCCGCGTTCAGCTTCTATCCCGGAAAGAATCTGGGTGCCTGCGGCGAAGCCGGAGCTGTAACCACAAGCAATGCTGCTCTCGCCGAAACAATCAAGATGCTGCGGGATCACGGTCAGGCCAAGAAGTACTACCACGACGTTGAAGGCTACAACGGGCGCCTGGACGCGATTCAAGCCGGCCTCTTGCACGCCAAGCTGCCTCACCTGGCCAGGTGGAACGCGCAGCGCCGGGAACGCGCCGCCGAATACAATCGCCTGTTCGACGCGGCCGATGAGGCGGTGGTTCTACCTTATGAGCCTTCGTGGTCACGGGCTGTGTATCACCTGTACGTGGTTCGCGCCGAGGATCGCGACAGGATGATGAATCACCTGAAGGAAGCAGAAATTGGGACGGGAATCCACTATCCTACTCCGCTGCACTTGCAGAAGGCCTATGCGGCGCTGAACTACCATAGGGGAGACTTCCCGGCTTCGGAAAAGGCGGCGGCGGAAATCGTTTCTCTGCCAATGTTCCCGCAACTGACATCGGAGCAGCAGGCCAGGGTGTTTCAGGAGGTTCTACGCTGCACTTCCACTCCAGCTCAAAAACATGTCGGTGCAACTTCTCTGGCGACGGCGGAATCGACGGCGTAAATGGGCTTTCGCTTCGATAGATTCGCGACGCTGTACCTGGTCGATCCGCTTCGGCGGCACGCGGCTGACCGCCAGCCATCCATTCCAATTCTGATGTATCACAGCGTCTCCGAGGACGCGGAAACCCGAGTCCATCCTTATTACCGCACTGCAACCTCCCCGCAACAATTTGCTGCGCAAATGAAGTACCTCCACGAGAACGGATACCGGACGGCCTCCCTCGCCGAGATCGTCGATCAACTTCAGGGACAAGCGGCAATGGCCGACAAGCGTGTAGTGGTCACTTTCGATGACGGCTACCGCGATTTTTATCGCGAAGCCTTTCCGGTGCTGAATCGCTTTGCATTTAGCGCGACGGTTTTCCTGCCCACTGCCTTTGTTGGAGCTCGGACGCAACAATTCAAGGGCAGAGACTGCCTGACCTGGAGCGAGGTGTGTGAATTGCAGAGGTATGGGATTCAGTTCGGATCCCACACCGTCAACCACCCCCAGCTCCGGGAATTGAGTGCGCCCGCCATCAACGAAGAGATCGCTACCTCAAAGAAGACGATCGAAGAAAAGCTCGGATGCGGCGTCGACTCGTTTGCCTACCCGTACGCGTTTCCCCAAACCGACACTGATTTCAAGAAGATGTTGCGCGAATCGCTCGGTCAAGCGGGATACCAGAATGGAGTTTGCACAATCGTCGGCCGGGCCAGCCGCGGCAGCGACCCGTTTTTCATGGAACGCTTGCCGGTCAACAGCTGCGACGATGCCGCACTGTTCCAGGCCAAGCTGGCCGGCGCCTACGACTGGATCTCGAAATTTCAGCACGTTTCCAAAATGGTACGGAGTTGTTTGCAACGCTCTGTTGGGGGAGTTAAGTACCGCATTTCCAAAGACTTTCCTGCAGTTCAATAAGGGCTCTAGAAATGGTCCATGAACTCCTGAGACCTGTTCGCAATCGCCGCCGCTCGCTATAAAAAGGTGGTTCGACCCTTCAGTAGATCGTGAGCAACTCCCCTACTGGGATCGACAGCGACCAGACGATTCGCCCCGCCAGGCGAATCGAGCACACGATTCATGGAGGAAATGGTGACCGCCCCCCGCAAACTAATACTAGCAGTGACGTTTGTGATCCTTGCCGCAGTTTTCTCCACCGCCAGCGACATCTATATTGCCCAGAACGCAGCCGGCGGCAACACCGGCGCCGACTGCGCCGACGCCCATGCCGTGTCCTGGTTCAACAGTTCCTCGAACTGGGGAAGCGGCAACATCGCCCCGGGAACGACGGTGCATCTCTGTGGAACGGTTAGCGCTCCGCTCACAGCTCAAGGAAGTGGAGCAAGCGGCTCTCCGATCACGATTGCTTTCGATTGCCCATCCAACGGTCAAATTTCCATGCCTGCAATTCCTGCCACAGGGGCGCTCACGATTGCAGGCCTAAGCTACATCACCATCGACGGCCAGGGCTGCGGCATCATTCAGAGCACGAATAACGGAAGTCCCGCCGGTGGCTATGGGAATCGGATAGGGTCGCAGGCGATCCTGGCGACCAACACGAATAATATTGAAATCAAGAATTTGCAGTGCATCAACCTTTACATGCACTTACCCCCAGAACAGACTCCGTGGGGTGCACCGTATCCCAATTGCGTAAACTTCACTGGCACGAGTAGCCACATCACCATTGACCACAATACTTTTCACGATTGTGCCTGGTGCGCATGGGGGCAAGGTAGCAACATCTCGTTCCACGACAATACGATCTACAACTTTGACCACGGATTGGGGATGGGGATTCAGGCCAACACGCCCACAGTATGGGGACCGGTCTACTTTTATAACAACAATCTAAGCAACGCGACGACGTGGGATACAGGGGTGGCGGGCCAGTATCACCATGACGGGCTTCATCTTTGGGCGTACTGTTCCGACGGGTACAGTAATTGTCCCGATACTTACTGGCAGGACGCTTATGTGTACAACAATCATTTCTTTGGCGATTGGGGTTTAATCAATACCACTGCGATGATTTTTGCGGAAGGCAGTGACATCCATAACTTTTGGGTTTTTAATAACCTTGCGGATTGTACCGCCAACCAATGTGATGACGGCATATTCTCCATTCAATCCACGAATGCAGCGAACATCATCAACAATACCGTTGTAGCGAACATCGCAACCCAAGTTACGCCAAATTTGATACTAGGTGGGCCAAATCTCAAAGTTCAAAACAATGTGGTCTTGGGATCGAATTTCTTAATTGAGATCAATGCCAAGGATACAAGCGGAGGCGGTGGCACGACGATCGCCGCCTTAAGTAACAACGTATATATGGCCGGCGGAACAAATGCCTTTGTGTGGGAAGGCACATTTCTGAGCTTTGGCCAATTCTCGACCTGGGAATCCGATAGCGGCGAAACGAAGTCTATCGCTGCGACTTTATCAACCGTGAATCTGCCCGCTGGCACACTGCAGGCAGCGTCGCCTGCCATTGGCGCCGCTGCGAATCTTTACAGTACCTGCAACGGTCAGCCGAACCCCGGCCTGGGCGCGCTGTGCAGTGACGCCGATGGAACTCCACGGCCGGCAACTGGCAACTGGGATGCCGGAGCTTTTTCGGCCTCCAGCGGTAATATGCCAAACCCGCCGACCGGACTGGCTGCCCTCATACAGTAGAGCTTCCGATAGATGGGTAGATGCAGTCACTGATCGTCGAGATCCCGTAACTTTCACGCGAAACGACTTTCGCGTGCCCGTCGATTCCAAAGTTTGCCCAAGGACAACCTTCCACATCTAGCTTGGCGGTGAGCGCAGCGAGATGATCCGCCTGACACTGGGAAGACGAAAACAAACTGGATATGAACAGACTTCATGCATTCCTTCCTACGATTGCGAAGAGATGCGTATGGGATATGAAATACGGGTTACTCCGATATCCTCAGCTTGTAGCGCCAGAGGACGCACTCCAGTATCTTTCGGCGTGGCTGCCCGCAAACGGATCGCTGCTTGAACTGGGTTGCGGGCGGGGCTCCCTCATTCGCGCCCTGCGACAAAACGCATGGATGGGCGACTATTGTGGCGTGGATATTTCGAAACAGGCGATCGGTGATGCTCGCAAGTTTGCAGATCACAGAATTTCCTGGGTTGTCTCCGACCTTGAGTCCTTCCGTTCGGCTTTACAATGGGATGCCGTCGCCATGATCGAGTCGATCTACTACATCGGACTCGAAGAGCTTCGGCCAGTGTTGAATCGAATAATGGGTACACTCCGGGAG
>JBAVAV010000593.1:0-11953 GCA_049585895.1 Candidatus Sulfotelmatobacter sp.
AGCACTCGATCCGAGCGGATCCTGAGTTCGCTGATGCCTACAACAATCTGGGCGTCGTGTTCTACGAGGCCAAACACTACTCGGCGGCGGTGAAGCAATATCGAAAGGCAATCGCGAAGGACAGCACTTCGGCTTCGTTCTTCAGCAATCTGGGTGCGGCGTACTTCTCCAAAAGGGAATTCGACCCTGCGGTAGAAGCCTACCAACACGCTTTGGAACTTGATTCCGAAGTGTTTGAACGGACATCGCGCTCGGGTGTGCAGGCGCAACTGCCAAGCCCGGAGGATCGGGCCCACTACGATTACACGGTGGCGAAGTTGTACGCCAAGATGGGCTTGTCGAACCGCTCGCTTGAATACCTGAAAAAGGCAATGGAGGATGGCTACAAAGACCTCAAGAACGTGTATCAGGACACGGAATTCACGCAGTTGCGCAAAGATCCCCGCTTTGCCGAGCTGATGGCGGCCAAACCGCCGCCGATCGCCAATTAGGCAGATGACAATTCGGCAGTTTACATCTCGTCACAAAATTACAAACTTTTACAAAAAAAGACGGAACTTCACCCGCCGCTGCGGTTTAATGCTTGTAAATACTCCTGAAAACAACAGGGTGAGTAAGGAGAAACGGTAGCCCATCGGATGCTGACCCGAGCACGCCCCAAGCAAGCATCCGGTGGGTTTTTTAGCGTTTAGCTGTTAGCTCTTGGCCTTTAGCTCAAGACCAAAAACCCCCCGCGGTGCCGAATATCTCAACCCCTCCCGATGTTTCGCGTCGGTCCTCGGTGGTTCTGGTTCTTGGGCTAAGAGCGAAAAGCTAACAGCTAAGAGCTTTCAGACTTCCCGGTGATGTAATCTTCCACCACGCGCTTCCACTTGCCCTGAGCTTTGAGAATGAACTCGATGGCGTCGCGCAGTGCGCCGTCACCCCCTGCGTGGAGCGTTACGTAGTGGGCTTCTTTTTTCACTTCGGCGCGGGCATTTTTCACGGCGATGGCCAGTCCGCCAGCGCGCATGGCGGGGAGGTCGATCACGTCGTCGCCGACGAACGCCGCTTCCTCTGGCTTCAGCCCGGCCTTTCTTACGATTTCCTCGAAGCAAGTGCGTTTGTTCTGCACGCCTTGGTAGACGTAATCGAGCTTGAGGTCGCGAGCGCGGAGCGCAACTGTTTCCGAGGCGCGTTTGGTGATCAGTCCAGTCTGGATGCCGCCGAGCCGAGTTAGCGAAATGGAGACGCCGTCGTGTGCGTGGAAACCCTTCACTTCGATTTGGCCCTGCGCGCTCTGCCCTGTGGATTGCCGGTGCGGCTTCGGCTGATAGCCTTCGGGTAAGAAGAACAGCTTGCCGTCGGTAAGCACACCGTCCACGTCGAAGAGAAGAAGTTTGATTTTGCGGGCGCGGGCTCGAGGGGAGAGTTTGGGCATCGCGGAATTCTAGCATTCCGAATCTTGTGAGTCGGCGGTCACCAAACTGACGGATTGTAAGACAGCCATCCCAGATGCCATGCAGGCCTGAGGGGCATTCGGTTTACGCGTTCCAAGGACGCGGGTTTTTCCAAGGCGAATATTTTACGAAACTCTATTCCCAGGCTACAATATTCGGATGCTGTCTCTTCCTGCCTCTCTCGCCTGGGCCCATCCTCTGGTGGCGGAGTGGTTTGTCCAGCGATTTGCCACGCCGACCGAGCCGCAGGAACTGGGCTGGCCGCACATTCTGGCTGGGCAGACCACGCTAATTTCTGCGCCCACGGGCTCCGGCAAAACTCTGGCTGCGTTTCTCGCTTGCATTGACCGGTTGGTGCGCAAGGCTTTGGCGGGCGATCTGGCGGATCGCACGGAAGTGCTCTATGTTTCTCCCCTCAAGGCGCTGGGCAACGACATCCAGAAAAACCTCGAAGTGCCGCTGGGGGAAATTCTCGCTATGGCGGGTGAGCGCGGGTTACTGATGCCAGAGATTCGCACCGCGGTCCGCACCGGCGACACGCTCGCGCACGAGCGCCGCGCCATGCTGAAGCGGCCGCCGCATATCCTGGTCACCACGCCGGAATCGCTCTACATTCTGCTCACTGCCGACAAGAGCCGGGCGATTCTGCGCGATGTCGAGACGGTCATCGTCGACGAAATTCACGCCGTCGCCGACGACAAGCGCGGGGCACATTTGACGTTGTCGTTGGAACGTCTGGAGGCATTGACTTACAAGCGGCCTGTGCGGATCGGACTCTCCGCCACCCAGAAGCCGATTGAGGAGGTCGCACACTTTCTGACGGGCAGCCCTAGCCACGAAGACTCCCGCTCCAAGACTGTGATCGTGAACATCGGGCACAAGCGCAAGCTTGATCTCGCAGTCGAAGTACCGCCCATGCCCTTGGGGCCGGTGGCTTCCAACGAAATGTGGGATGAGGTTTACAACCGGCTGGTGGCGCTGGTGGAGCAGCACCGCTCGACGCTGGTATTCGTGAACACACGGCGCATGGCCGAGCGCGTCGCCCACCATCTCGGCGAGCGCATTGGCGAGGAAAATGTGGCCGCGCACCACGGCAGCCTGTCGCGCAAGCTGCGGCTGGCGGCGGAAAAGAAACTGAAGGAAGGCCAGGTGCGCGTGCTGGTGGCGACAGCGTCGCTCGAACTTGGCATCGATGTCGGGACGGTGGACCTGGTCGTGCAGATCAATTCATGCCGAGCAATTGCCGTGGCTCTGCAACGCGTGGGGCGGTCGGGACACTGGCGCGGCGCGGTTCCGAAAGGACGATTGTTTGCGACTACGCGCGACGATTTGTTGGAGTGCGCTGGCCTGGTGCGGGCAATACGCCTGGGCGATCTCGACCGGCTGATCATTCCCGAATCTCCGCTGGACGTGCTGGCGCAACAGATTGTGGCGGCATGCTCCGCGGAAGAGTGGAGCGAAGACGATATGTTTTCGCTGGCACGGAGAGCCTATCCCTACCGCAACCTGAGGCGCGAGACTTTCGAAGGGATTCTGGAGATGCTCTCCGAAGGCATCGCCGCGCGCCGCGGACGTTATGGCGCGTATCTGCACCGGGATCGCGTGAATGGTAAGCTGCGAGCGAGGCGCGGGGCTCGGCTGGCGGCAATCACCAGTGGTGGAGCAATTCCCGACAACTCTCTCTACACCGTAGTGGCGGAACCGGACGGCGTCGTCGTGGGCACGGTGGACGAAGATTTCGCGGTGGAGAGCAACCGCGGCGACATCATGCTGCTGGGTAATACCTCGTGGATGATCCGGCGGATCGAGACTAATTCCGGCCGCATGCTGGTACAGGATGCGCATGGCGCGCCGCCCAGCGTTCCCTTCTGGCGCGGCGAGGCTCCGTCGCGGACCGAGGAACTCTCGGATCACGTTGGGACTTTGCGAGAAAAGATCAGCGAGATGTTGCCCGACACTTCGCCCGTAGGATTTTCGGCGACGCAACCCGAAGTGGCTGCGACGGTTTCGTGGCTCAAAGACGAATGCGGGCTCGACGATTCCGGAGCGGAGCAAGCGATTGAATACATCCTGCAAGGGCGCGCGGTATTGGGAGCCGTACCCACGCAGACCACAGTAGTCGCCGAGCGTTTCTTCGACGAGAGCGGCGGCATGCAGCTTGTGATCCATGCCCCTTTTGGAGGGCGCATTAACAAAGCCTGGGGGCTGGCGCTGCGCAAACGCTTCTGCGTCGGCTTCAATTTTGAGTTGCAGGCTGCGGCTACCGACAACGGGCTGAACATCGCGCTCTCCGAGCAGCATAGCTTTCCGCTGGGCGACGTCTTTCATTTTCTTCAGGCGGAAACAGTGCAGCCGATTCTGGAGCAGGCTGCTCTCGATTCTCCAATCTTCGCCACTCGCTGGCGCTGGGATGCGAATCGCGCCCTGGCACTCTTGCGCTTTCAGAACGGCAAGAAAGTTCCGCCGCAGATTCAGCGCATGCGGTCCGACGATCTCCTCGCTTCGGTTTTTCCAGACGCGGCCGCGTGTTTCGAGAACATCGAAGGTGACCGTCAAATTCCCGACCATCCGCTGGTAAGCGAGGTAATGAAAGACGTCCTCACCGAGGCGATGGATGTTGAGGGCCTGAAGTCGCTATTGCGAGGAATGGCTTCCGGCCAGATTCGCGTTCTTGCTGTGGATACTCCGGTGCCATCGCAGTTCTCGCACGAGATTCTGAATGCGAATCCCTACGCCTATCTGGATGACGCGCCGCTCGAAGAGCGGCGGGCGCGCGCGGTGCAGATGCGGCGGATGCTGCCGGAATCGGTGCTCGAAGAAGTAGGTGGACTGGATCCGGCGGCGATTGCGCAGGTGCGGGAAGAGGCGTGGCCGGATGTCCGCGACGCGGACGAACTGCATGATGTGCTGCATACATTGGTGGCGGTGCCGGAAGATTGGACGGCTCCGGTCTGGACAGGCGAGGGCGGCTGTCCCCACTTGGGCGGTGCCTGTGACCAGTGGCGCCAGTACTTCGAGAAGTTAGTGAATGAACGACGCGCGGCGATTGCCAGCGTCACCGAAGGCAGGACTTCCCTTCCGCAAGCTCAGGGCACGCCCCCGGAACAGCCGGCGGGACGCCGGCGCTACTGGGTTGCGGCCGAACGAGCGAAGAGTTTCTCTGTTTTGTTTCCGGAGGCTGACTTCGCGCCCATCCTGCCCGAACTTGAATCCGCTCAACCCTCCCGAGACGATGCTTTGCTCACGCTCGTCACCGGATGGATGTCGCATCTTGGGCCGGTGGCGGCTTCCCAACTCGCGCACGCTCTGGTTCTGCCGGTCTCTGATGTTGAAAACGCTCTGCTCCGGATGGAGGCCAGTGGAACTATTCTTCGGGGAAACTTCACCGGCGCCGCATCGCGGGCGGTGGCGCCCGCGCAACAAGCTGCAGAGACCGAGTGGTGCGAGCGCCGCCTGCTGGCGCGCATTCACCGGTTGACGGTAGCCACACTGCGCAAGCAGGTTGAGCCGGTCACTGCCGCGCAGTTTATGCAGTGGCTGCTACAGTGGCAGCACGTGGCCCCGGGTACGCAGGTCGCCGGCGAGCGCGGCACTCTGGAAGTGTTGCGACAATTGCAGGGCTTTGAGGTGCCGGCCAATGCCTGGGAGCGGCAGGTTCTGGCGCGACGCGTAGCCGACTACGATCCCAAATGGCTCGATCAGCTCTGCCTGACCGGGGCAGTCGGTTGGGGACGTTTATCGCCGCATCCGGCGACACTGGATTATTCCGGCACGGCGAAACAGAATGGCGGATCGCCGGACGCGATTGCGGCCACGCCTCGCCAGCGCCGTGTGATTCCTACCAGCGTGGCGCCGATTTCGTTTTTCGTGCGGGAAGATGCCGACTGGATGACGCCGCGCCATCCCGCAGCAGACCCGGGCGCAGATAGCGGCCTCAGCCACGGAGCGCACATGGTGCTCGATTTTCTGCGGCAGCGGGGCGCATCGTTTTTTGCGGACATGGTTCGCGGCACGGGCAAGCTGAAAGCGGAAATTGAAACCGCGCTGTGGGAACTGGTCGCGGCTGGCGTGGTTACGGCGGACGGTTTCGACAATCTGCGCTCGTTGATCGATCCCAAGCGCCGCGCCGGGCAGGGCAGCGGACGGAGCATGCGCCCGCGTCACAGTACTGGACGGTGGGCGCTGCTGCAGACCGCCGACGTGGTGGAAAAACCGCGCGCACTTGAGGCCGCCTGTTGGATGCTGTTGCGGCGATATGGAATCGTCATCCGCGATTTACTCGCGCGCGAATCGAATTTGCCGCCGTGGCGGGAGCTGCTGATGGGATTCCGCCGACTGGAAGATCGGGGCGAAATTCGCGGCGGCCGCTTCGTCGACGGTTTTCTGGGAGAACAGTTCGCGCTGCCCGTCGCCGTCGAATCCGTTCGCGCTCTGCGCCGGGCGCCCGCGGCTAGTCAGGAAACCATCACGCTGTCGGCCGCCGATCCGTTGAACCTGATCGGGATCCTCGTGCCGGGCCAGCGCGTTCCCGCAATTTCCGGCAACAGCGTTACGTATCGCGACGGGGCGGCCGCTCTGCCTCCGGTCGAAGGGCTCACGGGGCCCGAGGCTGCCAGCACTCATTCGCGGGAGGACTACGACAAGGTGCTCAGGGAGGCTTGAGACGAGAGCGGTGCCGCTCTGATCCGGCAATTGGTTGCGCAGCCGCAATGCTGGTTTGGCCGGTCTTGTTTCGGTGGGTTCGGCTCAAGCCTAATCCTACCCTTTGGGCCGCCGAGAGCAAAAAGATCAGAGGCTCGATGAGGGGGTCCCCCGAGCCTCTGATTTGCGCTGCTCAGCAAAGACTGTTCAAAAAGCGCTTCCCCCATCGCTTTTTGCTGAGCTCCCGCTTCTGTATGCTTTGCATCCTGAGTGCCAGTCGACGCCGCGGCATTTCGAAACGCATCTGATCTTATAAGTTGTTCTCCTGAAAGTATTTATCATGCATAATACTTGGCGGGTAGGGCTGGTCACCGTCGCGCTCAAAGGCCGTTTCCTATCCGATCAGATAGGGATCCTATCCTTTCGGATATTGAAACAATTCAGCTTGGGAAATCAATTTAACGGCGAGTTGTGATAAAGAGAAGCCAGACATAAACGAGGGCATTTTGGACCCCAGACTCGTGGCCGTTTCCGGCCCGCTGAAGGACTCGACAATACCGCTGCCCGAAGGCGAGATTAGTATTGGGCGCGATCCGTCGAACACGATTGCGATCATCGACCCTTCCGTCTCACGCCGGCACTGTCTGGTGCGGTGGCAAGACGGACGCTTTCAGGTGCGAGACCTCGAAAGCCGCAACGGAACCCAGGTGAACAGCAACGGCGTGGGAGAACAATGGCTGCAACATGGCGACGAGATCGGCGTCGGAAACTCGACCCTGATCTTTCTGCTTGAAGAGGAAGACGCTCTGCCCGCATCGAGCGTGGAGTTCGAGGAAGGTCAGTTCACTGCGGAAACCACAGTTATTCATCCACGGGACGTGGTGTATCTTCAACCTGATCGATTGTTACGCGACTTACCCGCGACTTCGCGGGTGGCCCGTAACCTGACCGCTCTACTCAAAATCAGCCGTGTCGTCCACGCCATTCGTGATTTGGACGAACTGCAAGGTCAATTGCTGGATCTGATTTTTGAGGTCGTGCCCGCAGGCCGAGGGGCGATCCTGCTGGCCGACCGCGAGGGGCAGCAATTCAATTCTCTCTATGCACGCCTGCGCCAGCCCGGGCAAGCCCAATTAGTGCGCGTAAGCCGTACGATTGCGCGCCAGGTGCTGGAACAGGGGATTGCAATCCTGGGCAGCGATGTGGCCAGCAGCAGCAACTTGCGCGAAATTGAGAGCGTGGCCGCCTCCTCGGTGCGGTCCCTTCTGTGCGTGCCCCTGACTGTCTTCGACCGGGTGATCGGTTGCATTTATCTGGACAGCGCCACTCCCGGCGGCCGTCTTCAAGAGGAGCACCTGCAACTGGTGGCTGCCATCGCCGGCATCTCGGCCGTAGCTCTGGAGAACGCCCGCCGGTTGCAGTGGCTGGAGCAGGAAAACCAGCGACTGACGGTAGAGATTACGCAGGACCGCAGCCTGGTGGGCGAAAGCGCTCGCATGAAAGAGATTTACCAGTTGCTGACCCGCGTGGCGCCGACCGACTCTACGGT
Source organism: Candidatus Sulfotelmatobacter sp. (assembly GCA_049585895.1). Lineage (GTDB taxonomy): Bacteria > Acidobacteriota > Terriglobia > Terriglobales > Acidobacteriaceae > Sulfotelmatobacter. The sequence continues at coordinate 7,630 of JBAVAV010000593.1, forward strand.
GTTGGTGGTAGGCGAGAGTGGAACCGGCAAGGAACTGGCGGCGCGAGCCTTGCACCGTAACAGCCCGCGCGCCGGCAAGCCGTTCGTCGCCATCAACTGCGCGGCGATTCCCGAGACGCTCCTGGAAAGCGATTTGTTCGGGCACGAGCGAGGCGCTTTCACCGGCGCCGCCGGTTTGAAGAAGGGCCGGCTCGAAGTGGCCGATGGCGGCGTGGTGTTTCTCGACGAAATCGGCGAATTGACTCCCGCAATGCAGGTCAAGCTGCTACGGGTGCTGCAGGAGCGGGAGTTCGATCGAGTGGGTGGAACGCATCCCATCAAGGTGGACATCCGTTTGATCGCCGCCACGAATTGCAATCTTGAGGAAAAGGTGCAGAACGGCACATTTCGGCAGGACTTGTACTATCGGCTGGCAGTAATCAAGATGACGATGCCGGCATTGCGCGAGCACAAGGAAGATCTCCCCATGCTGGCCCGCCATTTTGTGCAGAAGCACGCCAAGAGCTGCAAAGTAAAGACCCGTCCGATTTCCCGGGAGGCCCTGGCTTGTATGGTGAACTACGACTGGCCCGGCAACGTGCGCGAACTGGAAAACGCCATCGAGCGTGCTCTGGTGCTGGGCGCCTCGGAGATGATTCTGCCCGAGGATCTGCCCGAATCGCTGCTGGAGCGAACGCCTTCGGCAGAGATGACCGAGGCGAAGTATCACGCCGCAGTCAAGGAACTAAAGAAGCAGTTGATCCTGGATGCGGTGGAGCAGACCAGGGGAAGCTATACCGATGCGGCACGGATTCTGGGGGTGCATCCCAACTACCTGCACCGGCTGATCCGCAACCTGGAGTTGAAGGAAGTTCTGAAAGAAGCGGTTAGCGATACTCGGCGCGCGGTTTGAGCCGCCTGTCGGGCGTAAACGCAAAGCGTTTCACCGCGAAAGACCTGTCTACGGCAGTTTCAAGCGCAGCAGCGTCTCTGGATCGAGATAAGTCCCCTGCCAGCGCACGGCGACGTGCAGGTGCGGGCCGGTCGCGCGGCCGGTGCCGCCGCTCAGTCCAACTTCCTCGCCGCGGGTGACGTGATCTCCTTCCTTTACCTTGAACTCAGAGAGATGCATGTAAATCGTGAGCAGGCCCTGACCGTGATCGAGCACGATACAGTTGCCTTCAAAGTACAACGGCCGCGCCAGCAACACCGTTCCAGCATTCATCGCAGCCACCGGAGTGCCGGTGTGCACACGGAAATCCAGGCCCAGATGTGAGCTCTGCGTCTTGCCGTTGAAGACGCGCTGGGTGCCGAAGACGTCAGAAATGGCGGCTTCCGCAGGCGCGTCGAATTTTCCGGACCACTCGCGCTCCGGCGTGACCCGGTTCAGATAATCATGCTTCACATTCTGGTCTGCTTCGATTTGCTTCTGTTGCTCGGGATTGGGCTCGGTAAATTTGCTTTCCACCGTGAGTTCGACCTTCGGATATTTGGCGCGCGCGACCGCGAACTTGCGAACGAAGGACAAATTCTTGCTTGCTTCCTTCCCGGCGGGCCTCTGTCCAGTCAGCTCGAGGGGATACAATCCCGGCGCAGTTTCCAGGCTGACGCCGGCCAGCGCGAACCAGGCCTTGCTCCGATCGTCATAGCTGAACATAATCTGGTGGCCCAGCCACTTTCCCTCCAGCGATTCAAGGCTTGCTGGCGGCCTGACTTGAAACAATACGGGCGCGCCATTGACCAGCCGCTCGGGCTGCTTTTGTACGCGCCAGCTAGCGGCCGAGACCCCGGGCATCGAAACAAACAGGCCAAGGCACGCGATCACCAAACGAGAAGAAACGAATGAAGACAAGGAACATTTCACCTTACCAGCCTAGCATTCCCTGGCTGAGTTGCCCGGCGATTATCCGCGCGTCATCCCCAAGACAAAATGGGATGACGAGAAGGCTGGGACCACTCCGGCGGTCTGGCCGTGGTATGCTGCGGTCGCTTCTAGTGATCAGCCTCATGAATTCCTATTCCCGGTTTTTCCATCGCGCCTGCGTTCCTGTAACGAGTTTCGTCCTTATCACCATTGCGCTGTGCACCCTCAGCGCGCAGGAGTTCGAAGAGAAAGCTTGGGATCCTTCCCGTCTCGGCACTCCTTTGTTACGCGATCCCATCTGGGTTTACAACAACTGGTCGGCCTACGACGAACTTTCGGACAACATCCCGCTCACCGAAAAACTCGCGATGCTTGAGTTGGCGGAGATACTCCGCTTGCGGCAGTTCGGGGTCCACTTCGACTACTACATGATGGACGCCTTCTGGTTCGCGCCTGACGGCGCGTACCGCGAATGGCGCAAGCCCAACTGGCCCAACGGCCCAGACCGCTGGATCGCCGCCTGCCGCAAAAACGGGATTCTTCCCGGCCTGTGGTTCAGCACCAACACGCTGGTGAAGATCAACGCCGCCCCGCAATGGCGGGATTCTCTGAGCTCGAAGCAAGGCTCCATGTCGTTTTATGAAGGTGGATTTCTCCCCGACTTCATAAACGTCTTGCAGTACTGGTACGACCACGGCATTCGCATGTTCAAGTTCGATTTCGTCGACTTCGGAGCAGCCACCCCGCAAGCGGAAAAAACGCAGGCTCCCGAAGAAATCCGCTCGCGCAACGAAGCTGCTTTTCGTGAAGCATTGAAGAAATTCCGCCAGAAGAATCCCGACATTGTTCTTGAGGGCTTCAACGGCTTCGGCGGCGACGTGGAATCGACCGCCGGCCCGTTTCCCTTCCGCAACGTCGTCGACCTGCGCTGGCTGGAGGCCCTCGACGCGCTTTATTCCGGGGACCCGCGCCCCTCTGACGTTCCCGAGACCAACTTCTGGCGCTCGGTCGATGTCTACAGCGACCACATGGTGCGGCGCTACGAGCAGAGTTCGCTGCCGCTCCAACGCATCGATTCCACCGGCTTCATGATCGGCAATACCGGTACGATTTACTATCGCAAGACGCAAGCCTGGAAAGGCGCTCTGCTGTTGATGATGGCGCGCGGCGGCTGGATCAACACCGTCCATGGCAACTTGGAATTTCTCGACGACACGATGGCTCGCTGGTTCGCGAAAGCGCAGGGTATCTACGCACGGTTACAAGCCTTCGGGCAAACGAAAACCTTTGGCGGGATTCCGGGTGAAGTTCAGCCCTACGGCTTCGGGTCTTTCGATTCGCAGGGAGTGATCTATGCGGTGGTGAATTCGGCGCAGAGTGTTCAACGCATTGAAATGCCCTTGCTCTCGCGTGCGGAGAAGCCGCTGGCGCAGGGACGCATCCTGTTCCGCGACGCTGGATTTGCGCCCGTGCTGGCGGGTGGCACGATCAAACTCGGTCCCGGACAAATGGCTCTTGTTGGTTACGGGCGCTACGCCGCGCCAGAGTTTGTCCTCGGCATTCAGGAAGACGTCATCATCCCGCGCGCCATCCAGCCGCTAGAAGCCCACTTCTCGCCGACGCAGAACAATGCGATCGAAGCGACCATCGCTCCGCCCGGTCGCGGCGATCTGCGCGTCATCTTCCAGCAGCGCGGCGCCGACGGCTACCTCCGCCGCAGCTGGCCCGGCGGCCCGCCTAACGGCACGCCTGTGGGGAAAGTGCTGACGATTCATGCCACACAAGTCGGCAAAGATCTGCCCGTCGAAATCAACTACGACAAACTGATTTGGAGCGGCCTTTCCTGGGGCGCCGGAGAAATCAAGCACGACGCGTTCACCGCTGGCCAGCCCATCTCTATCCGCTGCGCATCCGCCGAGAAAGAGCCGGTGCAACTCGAAGGCAAAGTCTTCGCCGTCGAATATTAACTGGACGGGCCCACTCATGTTCGACTTACAGTGCTGGTTTACAATGTCCCGTTCCGCGGGATCGTGCCGGTCAAGTAAACGTATTCTCGCGCCGAGGTATCTGCAGCTATGACTCTCATTTGCCGCATTACTCTTGCCCTTGTTCTGTGCTCGTCGCTGTTGTCTTTTTGCCAATCCGCTCCCTTTCGTCCCGACCAGATGTCCACCATCCTCTACGGCGTCGCCTACTACACCGAATACATGCCCTACGAGCGTCTCGACAAAGATGTGGAACTCATGCAGAAAGCGGGCATCAGCGTAGTCCGCATCGGCGAGTCGAGTTGGGGGCTCTGGGAGCCCGAAGACGGCCGCTTCGAATACGCCTGGATGGATCGCGTAGTCGACAAAATGCACGCCGCCGGAATCAAAGTGATCCTGGGCACGCCGACTTATTCCATTCCCGCATGGATGTACAAGAAACATCCCGAAATTGTCGTCACCCGTCTCGGCGGGCAGTATCTTTACTACGGCCTGC
>JBAVAV010000594.1:0-1583 GCA_049585895.1 Candidatus Sulfotelmatobacter sp.
GCTTGGGACATGGCAGTGTTAGACGCCCAAGCGCTCGGGGGACGATTGGGCGGAACCCCCGGATACCTGCTCCCGCTGGATTGAAGGTGGGGTTGCTTCCAGTTTGGTTGTTGACGAAATCGCATTATACAAGAGGGTGCCCCGACGTTTCGGCGCCAGCGACCGGAGCGGTCAAAGGGGCAGTCACCCGAGCGGCCGCCAACCGTGTAACGGTCCCCGGCGCGCTCCCGTTCTGATTGGCGAGCCAAGCCTTTCTTCTCACTCGTTCAGATCTCTCGATCTAGAAATCAGCAGATCCGAAAGTTTCTGGTCTACCGTCTGATCACGTGAACCGAGGTCTATGAAATGAAATCCATCACTGTACCTACACGGTCAGAGACTACTCCTCCAGAACCAACGCTAGAACACGCAATCCGCCTTCGTGCCTACGACCTTTACGTCCAGCGCGGAATGGATGAAGGCCATGCCGACCATGACTGGCTAGCGGCGGAAGCCGAGGCTTCTAGATGGCCACTCTTCCGACCGCAACGGAGTGCAACCGGAAAAAGAGCGCAAATTAATGGCAAGTTGACGGACGCCGGGGCCAGCCTCTGAGCGCCTCGCCACACCAACGCTGCAATTCTTTCTGGGCCCCTGCCAGAGAACTTCAGGGCGTCATTCGGGATGACTTTGGTCACTTTCGAATCACCGGACCAAAAAGCTACCATCCGAATTCTATGCCGTTGGAATCGCTACTTCTGAGCCGGGATGCCGAGGTCATTCGTGTCCTCCAGCCGACCCTGGAAAAGCTGTCCATCGAGGTCGAAGTCTGCCGTGGCGTCATGTCTGGCCATGAGATCCTCCGCACTGAGAAATTTGACGCCATCATTGTAGATTGTGACGACCTCGACGGTGGTTTACAGGTGCTCGAGGGCTTGCGTAAGGCCCCCAGCAACAAGAATTCTGTGACCTTCGCCATCCTGAACGGAACCACCACGACCCAACAAGCATTCCAGATGGGAGCGAACTTTGTCCTGCAGAAACCAATTTCTACCCGGATTGCCACGCGCTGCTTCAGCGCCGCTCTCAATTTCATGATTCGCGAGCAACGACGTTATTTCCGTCATCCGGTGGAAATACCAGCCACGCTTGGGTCTGGAGACGGCCAGAAGCTGAAGGCGACAATCACCAACATCAGCGAAGGCGGCATGGCCATCTTTTCTCGCGGCAAGTTCCCCCCTGGCAGCCTGTCGGCAAACTTTAAGCTACCCGGGACCTCTGCCCCCCTGGAACCGAAAGTACAGGTCGCCTGGATGGATGACTCTGGCCGCACCGGTCTGCGTTTCTTCGACCTGCCCAAGGATTTGCGGGAGCAACTCGATCAGTGGCTGACAGAGCAGTGCGAAAAGGCCGAAAAACGGTCCAGGTGATTCCAGTCCAATTCGGTCATTGTGGCAAGCCCATGCGCTTCAGCAGGCCGATGTAGCGCGTTTCAGAGTGAAGGGCGCGCCAGAGAATCTTCCAATTTATTCCATGCGCCCCGACCTGCATGCAGGGTTCGTCGCTCCGCGCAAATGGTTGGCAACTAACTCATCGCTATTGAC
>JBAVAV010000595.1:0-5732 GCA_049585895.1 Candidatus Sulfotelmatobacter sp.
CGGGGGATAGACCTCACACACCTAGCTTCTTCACTTCCTCGTTGTAATACTTGCGGTAGAGAATATCCCACTCCTGCGAGCCTTCGAGGATGGTGCGCTTCTGGCTTTCAATCTTCTGGCGGGCGGCCGCGTCAATCCGCTCTTCCTGATTGAGCAGGCCTTCCAGGATATTGCGGGTTTCCTGTCGGATCGTGTTGGGGTCCTCGATGAAATCCACTTCGTCCATCTGCTTGAGCACGTCCGCCACCGCCCGCGCCAGCACGTTGACCTTGTCGCGGCTCAGTCTCACAGCACCGCCTTGTACTTGCGCACCAGTTCGGTTTTCACCTTGCGGAACATTTCCTGGTAGTTCGCGCCGGTTTTGTTCATCTCGTCGGAGTAGGCTTCGAGAATGACCCGCACTTCATCGTTGATGCGGTCTTCCAGCGTCAGTTCTTCCAGAAGCGCGGCGTGCACCCGCTCCGTCACCTTGGGCAGGGACGAGGTCTCGATGAACTTGCCTGCAATCAGTTTCTTGCTAACTTCGCGGGCCAGGTAGCCCACATAGTCTTTGGAAAGAAGCATGTGAGGGTCGAATGCCGTGTATCAGCCGACGCTTGCTTTGAATTGAAAAGTGTAACACACGGGGAAATGCTCCCGGTTCCCTCTGTGGTTGCTGAACGGCTACTCAATGCGGCGCAGCTTTGGCGAACCACTCCTCAAACCATTCGAGGTTGCGCAGATTGTAGTCGCGCGCATCCGCTGGTTTTATAAACAAGTGTCCCTCATTCGCGTACACCACCAGCGTAGTCGGCACACCCATCCCTTTCAGCGCATGCCACCATTCCACGGACTGTTCCATCGGAACTTCGCCATCGCGGTCCACCACCAGAATCAGCGTAGGCGTCTTCACCGCTTTGACGAAGTGCATGGGATCGCTTTTCGCGTATACCGCCGGATCGTCGTACACCGAAGCGCCGAAGAAAGGAATCATCCATTCATCGATATCGTTCAAACCGTAATAGCTGAGCCAGTCTGAAAGTCCCGCGCCCGCCACGGCTGCGGCAAATCGCTGGGTCTGCGTCTCCGCCCACATGGCCATGTATCCTCCGTAGCTGTGCCCGCGTATGCCAAGGCGTTTGGGGTCGATGGGATATTCCTTCGACAACGCATCGATGCCTGCCATGATGTCGCGGTAGTCGCCGCCTCCGAAGTCTTTAACGTTCCCTTGGGCATAGGCCTCGCCCTGGCCGTAACTTCCACGCGGGTTCGGGCACAGTGCGAAGTAACCCAGCGCAGATTCCGCTCCGGTGAGTCCCTCGTTCCAACTTGAAGTGCATGCGTGCGAAGGTCCCCCGTGCACGTTCACCACCAGTGGATAGGTCTTGCCGGGGCTGAAGTCCTTGGGCAGAGTTAGCCAGCCTTGCACGCGCGTATTGCCGTTCTTCCAGTGAACATTGCGTGTCTCGCCCCATGCTGGTTGTACGCCCGCATTCAGGTGCGTGACTTGCTGCCACTTGCCGATTGGGCCTGCCCAGAGTTCCGAAGGAGTGCTGGCCGATTGGCGAACTACCGCTACTTTCGATCCGTCGCGCGAAAACGAACCACCCGGTTCCCAGGCGAAGCTGGTTGCTGCAACCAGTTCTTCGCCAGTCCAAAGCGGATGGATCGCGCCTCCATTAACGCTAACCGTTGCGAAGCTCGAGTTCCCATCCATATTCTGAGCGAACACCACGCGGTCGGAAGCAGCCCAAGCCAGCGCCGAGGGAGACGCCTTGATCCCCGGAGTGAGATTCCGTGCGGGGCCACCTGCCAGCGGGACCACATGGATGTCTCCGCCCGTCAATCCTGCATCACTCATCAAGCCTTCAATGAAGGCCACGTTCTTTCCATCGGGAGAGACACGAGGATTGGCCAGTTGCAGCTTGGGAGCGTAGATCTCGTGCATCGCGCCATTTTCGGCGTCGATGCGATAGAGGCGAGCCACCCACCAGTTCGCATCGCCGTTGCCGTGAGCCGCCGTGGCCACCCAGATCTTTCCGTCGGGCGCCCAATCATATTCGTAGACATACAAATCGGCGGGCGTCAGCAGCGTCAGCCGATTCGTGTTCATGTCGATCGTCGCGATACGCTGCTCGTAGATTTTTTCATCCGCGACGCCCGACAATGGCGCCATCGGTTGCAGGGGTCCCGCCACACGCGGCATGCCTTCAATGAACAGGACCGCCAGCCTCAATCCGTCGGGAGAAAATTTCGGCGCCACAGCGTAACCCTTCAGTTCGGCGCGTTTGGCCGGCGAGCTTCCATTGGGAGCCGCGGTCCACAGCTGCGCGGAAGGAACGTCGCCCGGCAGGTCTGCGAGGAAGGCGAGCTGCTTGCTGTCCGCAGACCACGCGAGGTCGCGGAGCGAGAGCTTGTCTTCCACCGAAATCGTATGCGCAGGTTCGCCATTCAGCGCGCTCACCGTGAGATCTCCGTCCACAATGTAGGCAACCTGGAGTCCGTCGGGCGAGAGTGCAACTTCATCAATCTTCTGCGCGTGCGGCATGGAGTCGAGCACAGCCGCGGCGCGAGAAGCTGCCGGCGCCTGACTTCGTGCGAGACGAGGAGCGCAAAGAGAAATGACAAAACCGAAGAGAACGCAGAACACTTCGACAGATCGTGCGCGAAACCGATGGCCGATGTTCATGGCAAGTGAGTATACACAGGGCCAACCCGCTGCGCCTGCTGGCACCTTCATTGCGGACGGCATACAATGCTTAACAAGATTCAGCCTATGTCCACCGCTCCCGACGACCTTACGGTGCTCAAAGATGACATGATTGCATTCATCGAGGGCCACGGCATGCGCCGCTTCCACGGTTACGTCGATTACGAAGAAGTGCAATGCGTGATGTGGGAGACGGGCGCCAATCCCGATGGCTGGAAGGATTTCGTCGAGCTGGCCAAGAGTTCTGCCGCTCCGTTCCTCACTATGCATTCCTGGAAGCTGGGGCGCGAGGAACTCGACGAGCTGGTGCAACGGCTTACGAATTCGGAATTCTCCGACGGCGACGATGTGGAAGATGCGCGCTGGCTCCGCGCACACCTCGGCAAAGTCGGCTTCCTGCAGTTGGGCTGGGCTTATCAAGGGTCGATGTTTTTGTGTGAGGTCAGCACCGAGTGGTATGAGCGCTACCAGCGCCTGCTTGAAGTTTCCGATGAATTCGGCGGCATTCCCATCGACGAACCCGACCAGGACGACGAGAACTAGCCGTGCGCTGGCAACTGCCTGCCGAAGATCCAGTTCGAATTCTCCAACTGGCCGCCGCGCTGCGCGATTCGCCTCATCTTCTCGGCCGTGATTTTTCGCGGCAAAGCGAGATAGGAAAGAAAGGCCTCGCTTCTACCGTCGCGCGTCTGCTACTGCGGCGCGGCGTCACGGACGCTGCATGCGCCGAGCGCTTCCTCGCCCCGTCGCTGGCTCACCTGCACGCGCCCGAGCAGATGATGGGACTGCGCGCCGCGGTTGATCGCATCGATGCGGCGATCGAACGCAAAGAACCGATCCTTATCTATGGCGACTACGACGTCGACGGCACGATGGCGGTCATCATTCTCAAGACTGCGATCGAGCTTTGCGGCGGCGCCGCCGATTTCCATGTCCCGCACCGCATTCGCGAAGGCTATGACCTGCGCGATGATGTGATCGAGCGGGCCGCCGCCGCCGGCATTCGCGTCATCATCAGTGTTGACATGGGCATCCGCGCCTTCGCCCCGGCGGAAACGGCACAACGCCTGGGCGTCGATCTCATCGTCACCGATCATCACCTGCCGGGCCCGGACGGCGTGCCCAAGGCGCTGGCGGTAGTCAATCCCAATCAGGCGGGATGCGGCTATCCCGACAAGCAGCTTTGCGGCGCTGCGGTCGCTTTCAAAGTGGCTCATGGCCTGATGCAAAAGCGCCTTGACGAGAAACGCCAAGAGCAGCTCCTGCTTTCGTTCATGAAGGTCGTCGCCATCGCAACGGTCGCCGACTCGGTTGCCCTGACCGGCGAGAATCGCGTCTTTGCCAGCCTCGGCCTCGACGCGTTGCGTAGGGCCGTCAATCCCGGCCTGAAGGCGCTGTTCGATGTGGCCCAGATTTCCAACAAGCGTCCACCCACCTCTGCTGAAGTTGCCTTTCGAATTGCTCCGCGCATCAATGCGGCCGGACGCATGGACGTGGCCCGTGACGTGATCGAACTCTTCAGCGTGAAAGACATCACACGCGCCCAACAACTTGCCGCCAAGCTCGACCGGCTCAATTCCGATCGCCAGGAAGAAGAACGCCTGATTCTGCAGGCCGTTGATGAGCGCATCAGCGGCGATCCCGCATTGTGCCAGGCCTACTGTATCGTTGTGGATGGCGAGGGCTGGCATCGCGGCGTCATCGGCATCACGGCCACACGCGTGGTCGAGCGCTACAACCGCCCCGCCATCGTCATCTCGCGCGACGGCGAGGAAGCCCATGGATCGGGACGTTCCATTCACGCCTTTCATCTGCTCGAGGCCATTGAAGCAAGCCATAATCTTTTCACGCGCTACGGCGGACACTCTCACGCCTGCGGCTTCGCCATGCCCTCCGCCAACGTGGCGCAACTGCGAGCAGAGCTGGATGCCTTCGCCCGCACGCGTCTCACCGAAGCTGATTTCGAGCCGGTGCTGGATGTGCAAGCGGAACTCGGTCTCGATGAAGTCACTCCTGCGCTCTTTCAAGCGTTGCGTCTGCTGGAACCCTATGGGGCGGGCAATCACGAGCCCGCATTTACCGCGCGCGGAGTACGCCTGACCGCGCCCCCGAAAATTCTGAAAGACAAACACATCAAGCTGAAGCTGAAAGCCGGTGGCGACGGAAGCCGTCAGCTCGCTCTGCAAGAGAGTAAGAAAGAGGAGGCAACAGAGGAACTCTCGGCAGCCGCGATTCTTGCCACGCCGCGCTGCCATCCCGACGGCGCAGCCATCAACCGCAGCGAAAAGACGGCCGCAGCCGAACATCAATATGCCGCCGCCAACGGGGTTCAACTGAGAACTGAGAACCGGGAACCGAGAACTCTCTCCGTCACCTTCGAGGCCCTGGGCTGGCGCATGGCCGAGCGCCTGCAGCAATCCCCGCTGCTGGCTGGAGACGCCATCGACATCGCCTTCACCATCGGCCACAATGACCATCCTGAATTCGGGGGGCTGGAGTTGTCCCTGCGCGATTTCAAAGTTGCTTGTAACCGGGTTGTGTAGTTTCCAGTGGTTTTGGGCGTTGCCCCGGAGCAGGTTTTTCAGTATCTTGAGGGCATGGATGTGCACCTCAATAACCCCGACATTCAGGCGAAGATTGACCTATGGGTAGCGGAAACCGGACGCCCCCCCGACGAGTTGGTTGAGGACGCGATGGCCGGGTACTTCGAAGAGCTGACCCAGACCCGGGAGACGCTCAACAGCCGTTACGACGACCTTAAGAGCGGCGGGGTGAAGCCAGTCTCTGGCGACGATGTGGTTGCCCACTTCCGTGAAAAGAGTGCGGCCCGCCGTTCCCAGCCGGGTCCCAGCCGTGATTGATGACCGGCTATGATTTCCACCCGGAAGCCCTCCTCGATCTCGACGAGATTTGGGAATTCATTGCCTCGGATAACCTTGAAGCCGCCGACAGATTGATTGCAGAGATTCTGACCGTCCTCGACAAACTGGTGACCTTCCCAAAGCAAGGCCATAAGCGCCCGGATCTAACTTCACGGCCGCTG
>JBAVAV010000596.1:0-1890 GCA_049585895.1 Candidatus Sulfotelmatobacter sp.
GGGGACTGGCAGCGCATCAACTCGCGGCCGGGTTTCACATCGGATCTCACCGTTCTGCGATTCGATTGTGCGCATTAGCACGTCCTAATCCTACTGCGTCACTCAATCTGCACGACGGCCTTCTGCCGCATCTGCCCGCAGCAAGGACACCGCGGCAAAGCGTGCGCCAAAGTCCGCGCGAGGCGGATGCGCAAGGTTGCGATTGAGTTCGGCATGTGGCGTTGCGAACGCAGCGGGAGATCCTCTGGGTCGATGACCGATGGGAAGGGAAGATTGCGTGCCTCGCCAGGTGCGGGGATGTCCTGAGGGGGGAATCGTCTCCTTCTCGGAGATCAGGAATCCGTAAGCGGCAAAGCAGAGAGTTGCGTGATGGTGAAAGCCTCGCCAACCGCGGCCTTCGTAGTGACCGAGGCCGACCTCCTGCTTGAGTTCAAGATAATCGCGCTCAATTCTCCAGCGCATCTTGGCCTGATCGACCATGCGCTCGAGCGAGATGTCGGCCGGCAGCGTGGAGAGCCAGTAGTGATCTGGTTCGGCTGCGCCCTCCGGCCATTCGATCAGCAGCCACTCTTCGGCCGCGGGTTCGCTGCGCCTGGCGTCGTCATGTGCTGGGCGCACCCGCCATCGGGCAAACCGCGACGTCAGCTGCGTGTTGCTGCCGTCCCGCCACGTGATCTGTTGCCAGGCGTCGGCCGCGAGTTCCAGAGCCAGTGTCTTGGCCGGCACCGGTTGGTGTGTCTCATCGCGGCGCAGCCGCGTGCCGGGCCGGCCACGACCTGAGCTGGGCGCGGGTGGCAACGGTGCCTCACCGGGCCGCCACACCATCGTTGTGGGCAGGATGCCGGCCACGTAGGTCAGCCCAAGCTCGCTGATCCCGGCTCGCAGTTTGCTGTCATTGCCATAGGCCGGGTCCATCAGCACCGGCGCCGGTGGCACACCGTCCGCCAGCGCGTGGCGCAACAGCTGCAACGCGATCTCGGGCTTGGTCCGGAAGCAGACTTCGTCCGGCACGCCGGCGATCGCCCGCCGTGCCGCATCGTCGGCCCAGTCCTTCGGTAGATACAGCCGGTAGGCAACAGGTAAGCTTCCCTGATGGGTCGCCACTGAAACACTGACCGCCACCTGGCAGTTGTCCTGCTTGCCCAACTGACCGCAATACTGCCGGGCCACGCCGACCGAGTGGCTACCCTTCTTGGGAAAGCCTGTGTCGTCGATGATCCACGCCTGGATCGGTTCGTCACGCGTGATGGATGGCAGGACACATTCGCGCACACGGCGCAACATCGCCTGATCGGACCACGGTGCCTGGGCCACAAAGTGCAGCAGCGATTGGTGTTGCGCCGCAGTTCGCTCCGGCGCGGTCACCGCCGCCAGCGGTTCGACACTCTTGCGGCCCTCCGCTGACAGTAGCCCAACACAGTAGTCCGCAAACGGTCTCACGCGGTCGGCGTGTCCCAGCACCGCTGCCAAACTCGCTGTGTACTCCTCGAAACGCACTTGCGTGCCGGTTCCATCGTCAAGATCCACACCACCCTCCCCGGACGGTCGAATCTTCACTCATAACGAATCACACTCGCGTCGCTCCAAGCAAAAACCGCCGGTTGGCTTGGTGATTTTGCGACTCAGTAGGACTAAGCAGCCGCAACTTGATGGTTTCCGCATCTTCAAGGCTCTTGAGCACCGTGGTGTGGGCCGCCCATTCGTCATGGCCGAACCAGCTATAGGCGGCACCGGTTGCCAGTATCAGGAGTCGTATTCGAACTCGCCCGTTTCCCTGACCGTCACCACGCGCCGAACCCGGTCGACGCCGGTGATCTCGCCCATGATGACAGTGGTATTGAGCTGACGCCGCACGATGCCGCGGATCGGGCTCGCGATGTCGGACGGCGC
>JBAVAV010000597.1:0-13740 GCA_049585895.1 Candidatus Sulfotelmatobacter sp.
AAATCGATCAGCGGACTGTCCTCAGTCGCCGGTTCGTCAGAGTCGGGCAAGTCGGAGACCAGTGCAAAATGAATGTTGCGGTCGTGGTTCCCCAGAAAACGAACCTCCAGGTCCTCAATCAAGCCGCGAACCTGTTTTTCATTGAGCAGCAGGGTCGGAATGGCGACCAGAGTGACGCAGTCGTCGGGAACTCCTTCTGAGAAGTCGAGCTTCGGAAGAATCTGCGCCGGCAGCAGAGCCGTCACCAGGTAATGCATCACCTGAACTGCGGCCTGAGAACTGGGCAACAGCAGGATCAGCATCGAAAGCAGCAGCAGTCCGGGTGAGCCGTCTGGAGGAGTCAGGAACAGCAGAATTCCCGAGATGATGACGAAAGTGAGGATTGCGATTCCGGGCAGAAAGAATTCGTCGGGATGACGATGCAACAGGGCGCGCAAGCTTTGGAAAAAGTCAGGCTTAAAGCCAACTTTCTGAGCAAGCACAGCCCTCCCTTCACCCATGAGGTAGTAGCCAACATGAGATTGCCGCAACTTCGACCGGGGATTCTGGTGGGTCCTTACATGGGCATGTTCGGCGAGGTATAGCGCTGCGCGGGCAACCTCCGTTTCCGGGAGATCGGAGCGGCGGGCAATCTTCGACAGTTTCTCGCGGTATAGGTTGCGACTTTCAAAGTCCATTCTTGCGTAGGAACCTGAGGGGTCGCGGCGTAGGATGGCGTCGAAAAGAATCAGCGGTTCGAGAACGTCCTTCCAGGAAGTCTGCGTAATATCGCGCAGGCTGCGCAGGCATAAGCCCAAACCCGTGGACTGGTCAGCGGGATCGTTAAGGAGACAGCGGCCGCGGGCAGCGATTCGCTCCAGCAAAATCAGCTTCAAGGCAGGGACCGCCGCGGAGATCTCGCGCAAGTCCAGAACCGTGCTCTCCTGAAATGCCTGGAAGAAAGCGGTGAACGCCGGCTCTCGGAAGCGATTACCGGTTAGATCGAGATAGGCTTGCGCAAGCGCCAGCACTCGGGGCACAACCTCGCCTTTCCTCCCGCGGACGTGGGGCAGTTTCTTCAGAGGTCCGAGCTCGGTGGCGACGGTTCGCAGTTCCGCATAGATCAGCTGAACGTTGTCCCGGAACCAGCGTAGATCGTCGGATGTGGGCGCGAGCGTGAGAGCGGTATCGACGCCTGCGAACAGGGGCTTGAATGCGATCCTCAATCTTCGGCAGCGGGTGGAGAATGCTTCGGAAGTGCGAGTGCCTGGCAGCCAGCCCAGGCGGGAGGCTAACCCGGCCGCAGCGGTGCGCAAAGCCTGAAGATCCGAACTGGGATCGGAGAGTTCACCCGCCGCTTCGAGGTGATTTTCCTCCTCGGCAATGCTCCCGGCTTGTGGATAGCGAACCATCTTTAAGTCCTAGCGATAATTGGCGGCCTGGAGTTCGAACATCTCCGCGTAGCGGCCACGCAGATGAGTCAGCTGATCGTGATCTCCCTCTTCGGCGATGCGGCCATTTTCCAGCACGACGATCCGGTCCGCCATGCGCACGGTGGAGAATCGATGTGAAATGAACAGCGCCATTTTTCCCGCTGTCAGGTCGGCGAAGCGCTGGAAAACCTCGTACTCGCTTCGAGCGTCGAGCGCCGCAGTAGGTTCGTCGAGGATCAGAATCTGCGCGTCGCGTAAATAGGCTCGTGCCAACGCCACCCTCTGCCATTCTCCGCCGGAGAGGTCGATTCCCCCGTCAAAGCGCCGTCCCAGCATTTGTTCATAGCCACGCGGAAGTTTGCTGATTACCTCGTCCGCCATGCTTTTCTGGGCGGACTGATGAAGAAGCCGAAGATCATCGACTTGCTCGATTCTTCCGACTGCGATGTTCTCGCGCGCCGACATTTCGTACCGCATGAAATCCTGGAAGATGACGCCGATCTCGCGATAGAGATCTTCGAGGTTGTATTCCCGAAGGTCGACGCCGTCGAGCAGCACCTGCCCTTCGACTGGATCGTAGAGTCGCGTGAGCAGCTTGACGATGGTGGTCTTGCCCTCTCCGTTTTCTCCGATGAGTGCGACCCGCTCCCCGGGATGGAGATGAAGGTTCAATCCATTCAGGACCAGGCGGGGGCTTCCGGGATAGCGGAACGCAACGTTGCGAAATTCGAATCCGCGCAGGATCGGCCGCGGGGCCGGCAGGGCGTTAGGTTTCGACGCAATCGTCGGCCGCATCTCGAAAAAAGCGACCAGATCAGTCAGGAATAAAGCCTGATCGGCGATAGAGGAAACGGTGGAAAATATTTGCTGGATATTCGAACTGGCCTGCAGAATCGCACCAGCAAGGAAAGTCATTGTACCGATGCTGAGAACTCCGGTTAGGGTACGCCAGATCACGAACACATAGGCCGAGTAGTAGCCGGCCGTGCCGATCACCGACAAAAATGAACCCGCTACCAGCCGCCGCCGCGCCAACGCGACATCTTCGTCATAGATCTGGCTGGAAAGCCGGCTGAAACGTTGCGTCAAAAAATGCGCCAGCCCGAAAAGTTTGAGCTCCTTAGCTGCCTCTTTGCTGCCGCCGAGGACACGCAGGTAGTCCAGTTGACGGCGGATCGGGGTCTGCCGGAAGTTCTTGGCGTACCCGAGAAACGCGAAGTGGCTCTCCCCTAAGAATGCCGGGATCACTCCGGCGACCAACATCAACATAAGCCAGGGCGAAAACAGCATGATTGAGATCGAAAGAGAAGCAGTGGTAATGACCTGCTGGACGAGGCGCCCGATCGACTGAATCATGCCCAGCCGGTCGGTAGCCTGAACCCGCGCCCGCTCCAGGCGATCGTAGAAAACCGGATCTTCGTAGGCCGTGAGGTCCAGTTGCGCGGCGTGTTTCATCACCAGCACGCTGACGTGCCGCGTGTATTTATCGGCCAGCAGAGCATCGAGAAAATCAATGCCCCGGCTCAAAACGCTGCCGAAGATAGCGAGTGCGAATTCCGCCGCAACCAGCCACCAGAGCCGGACCGTGACGGGTTGGTGGGTGGTGAGAGCGTGAACGATTCCGTCGATGATTAGCTTGGTAATCCAGAGGAGGCCGAGGGGCAGAAGGGAAGCGAACAGACGAAAAACAAGGCCAAAAACCACCACAGCGCGGCCTGACTCCCAGACGATATGAAGGACCGCAGGGACGTTCCGGAGCGCAGAAATTCGCTCCCGCCATCCACTCGAGGGATCCCGTTTCTCGGCCATGGTCGAATCCTAAGTCGAGTCCTAAGAGGTCTTTTGCCCTGGAAGCCCCTGTTGAAGCCCGAGCGACGCGCCCCTGCGTCTGACCAAGCGAGGCCTGATACATCGAGTGTAGCCTAAGGGCTTCCCGGCAACAAGATCGGTGGCCGTCTCTGGAACTTACGTTAGATGAGCCAAATACGCATGCAGGTTGGTGTGCAGCGGAGCAAACTCATGTCGCGCTGGGGGAAAGAGCAGGGAGGTAATAGAAGTATTAAATAGAGGCTAATACTTGTTCAGGCCAGCCCGCTGCATACCGCGCTGGGCCTCGGCGGTTTTCATGAATGTGTCCCACACGAAGCCGGTGCGGAGATTTTCCGCCATCAGCATCGTGATGCCGGTATCGATTCCGATCACATCGGAGTCGTACCAGTTCGTCAGCGGGTTGAAAGCATTCACGAACCCATACTTGCTCCAGGCCGCGCCAAAGCGGTTTCGGATGGTGGTCAGCACGCGTAAAGTGGCCTTCGGCAAGAACGGCAGTGATCCGCCCGCCGCGCTGGGTACGATGGTGCCGTCGATTGGCCCTGTGGCGGGAGGGCCGCCCCAGATCACGTAGCCGTGCTCAGAATCCGAAGCCGTGATTCCCCACAAGTTGTCGCTGTAGTCGGGATACTGTTTTCCCAACTCCAGGCAGAAGCGCCGGTGAACGTCGGTAGCGGTCACGGAATTCTGGAAATAGTCGGCGAACTTGTCGCGCCTTCCCCGGAAATCGAA
The DNA here is from genome assembly GCA_049585895.1 of Candidatus Sulfotelmatobacter sp. Lineage (GTDB taxonomy): Bacteria > Acidobacteriota > Terriglobia > Terriglobales > Acidobacteriaceae > Sulfotelmatobacter. The sequence goes on from JBAVAV010000597.1 coordinate 3,975, forward strand.
CCACGCCTGGGAATATTGATGCACGAACAGCGGAGCGAATGAACCGATATAGCGCAAGCCGTCGTATTCAAATGTAAGACGCTTCCACGCGCTCCAGGTCTCTTCCTTCAGGGGGTGGGCCAACGATCCCAGTCCCAGCAAGTACATCATCATCAGCTCGCTGTAGTAGTCCCAGCGCGACGGCAGGAAGCCAATTTCGGGGGTCCAGCCGTGGGGCAGCAGCGAGGTATCTTCCGAGAGCCAGGTCCAGTCCACGCGCCCGAAGATTAGATCTGCAAGCTCAGTGACGTCGCGATGGCGAAAATGCTGGCGGCACATCAGGATCCCGCACAGCAAAATGGCCGTGTCGACCGATGAGACCTCGGAATCCCAAACTCTTTCTCCGTTGTTGATGTTGGCAAAGTGGTAGAAGAATCCGCGATGGTTCGGCAGCTTCCTCCAAAGGAATCGAAGGGCGGAAAGAATCCGCTCCAGCGCCGCGCTCCGGGAAACAAAGCCGCGTTCATTTCCAATGCAGAGCGCCGTCAGGCCGAAGCCGGTGGCGGCGATGCTGGCCACAATGCTTTCGTCATTGGTGCGGACGTTGCAGCGGTCTTTCACCATGCCAGTTCTTGGACTGGCCTGCTCCCAGAAATAGAGGAAGTTGGCGTTCTCCAAATCGTTAAGAAGCTTGTCTTCCTCAGGCGATAGAACCGTTTGGCCCGCGGGAACGGTAGGAGCTTGCGCTGGCTGCTGGTCCACGTCCATGGGCAGCGCACGCAGGAGGCCCGCGAACGGTACGCAGACTGCGCCGCCGAGGAACTGCCGCATTAGCTGCCGGCGGGAGAGCTGATTGGGTGGGACATCTGTCATCCTTGATAGTTCGATTGATCTTGTTCGGTTGACTTGTTGGATTGTTCTCGTCGGGTTGATCTTAAACGAATTGGCGCTAAGAAAAGATTACTAAAATGATGAGGCACGTGCCGGTGTTGATAAGACCTTCCGGTGACTTTAGTGCTCCAAGGGCGTTAATGCCTCACTCGTGGCCTCATCGTAGAATATCGGGCAAGGCGTGAGCATGACCCGTTCGCACAAATTTGAAGTTTGGATTGGTTTCTTCAGCATGCTGGCTCTGGTTGCCGTCGTGGTGCTGCTGGTACGCTGGCACGCGAGGCGGCCGGTATCGCTGCAGGGCGCGGTGACCGTGCAGGATACCGACAGCAGAAAGGAACAGCCGATTGGGGAGGTTGAGGTTACGGCGGATTTGGCCATTGGCGCGGCAAAATCCGACTCCAGCGGCTTGTTCACTCTGAATCTGCGCCGGTTCGTCAGGAGAGGTCAGCCCGTAGTCCTTCGCTTTCGGCATCCCCAGTACCGTCCTCTCGTGGTGAATGATTTTGTTGGCGACAAACTTTATGTCGTCCACATGATTCCTCTCTCCGGCGACGCTCCGGCGGCAAATCGGCCGGCCGTCAAGGTCGCCAACGTTCGAGTCCGGTACTCCATCCGGGCCATGACAGAGTTGAACGTAGGGAGCGCGGTGAAAACGTTTCAGGTTGAAAACAAGGGCAACGTACCCTGCAAGGGGCAGCGTCCATGCTCACCGGACGGCAAATGGCGAGCGGCAATCGGCTCCGAGTCCCTGGATGCGGGAACGGGCAATGAGTTCCGGAATGCCAGAGCCTCGTGCATAGCCGGGCCGTGTCCGTTCACCAGAATCGAACCGGACCGCCTCGGGCAGGGCGGACAGACCGTCTCCGTCTCGGCGCGCAACTGGTCCGACACGGCGACTTTCTTGTTGGAAGCGGAAGTATTCCACTCGATGGTCAGCCAGGTTGTTCACGAGTCTTACCCAGTCATCTTTGGAGACGGGCTGAACTTCACTCTGCCTTCGAGCGCCGAAGGCGTGAGCATTGAAGCAGACCTGGATGGGCAAACGATTATTTTTCCCCTGGGCCCGACGCTCTTTCTGAGTTGGGCCACTTGTAATGACCGGGTGAACTCCGATCAAACCCGCGTGGATCGCTGCGAACTGAAGCCCGGCTACCGTTTTCAGTAGACCGCGAATTGGCATAGCGATGCGCGCAAGACAGTCGCTCCTCCACTTGCAGACCAGTCGTAACTCTCTCTCCTGCCGATAGTTCCGCACCATTCAGGGTGATAACCAACGCGGTACACAAACCGGAAGTGTGATTGATTTATGCCGCAAGTTCTGCGGTAATCCAACAATCGTTATGTTTTAGCGGATTTCGATGAGCACTCTCCTGTTACGAAAGCTGGACAACCGTACCGACCGCGAAGCGGCGCCCGAGAAATTGTTTGTGCGCTCGCATTCGGTTGTGTGGCGGATCGTCGGAGGGGAAACACTGATTGTTCCCGTGCGGGGAAAAGTAGGCGATCTGGCATCGATTTACAGCTTCAACGAAATCGGCTCCTTGATTTGGAAGTTGCTGGATGTTCCCAGGGACCTCCCTGAGTTGGTGGCTGCGGTGGCACAGGAATATGAAGTAGAAAACGAAAGGGCGAGGAAGGACGTGGAGCGATTCTTGAACGACATGCTCTCCGCGCGATTGGTGGAAGAGCGTCCGGCAGAAGGCGTTGCCGCGACGGAGCCAGTCAGGCGAGTGCATCTGGCGGTGGCAGGCTCGCGCTAACCGCGGGCATATCCATTCTGCAAGATCGGTGGAGCATGAATGAATTGACTTACGGCGCGTTCAGCGCCGCTTTGCACGAGCGTCAATTGGGCCAGCGCGCGCCGTTGCAGGTTTCCATTGAGGTGACGCGGCGTTGCCCGCTGGAGTGCCTGCATTGCTACAACAATCTCCCCATGGGCGACGTGGACGCCCGGCGCCGGGAGTTGAGCAAGGAAGAGCATTTTCGCGTGCTGGACGAGCTGGCGGAAATGGGCTGCTTCTGGCTGCTCTACACCGGCGGCGAAATCTTCGCCCGCAAAGACTTCCTCGAGATCTATTCCTACGCCAAGCAAAAAGGCTTCCTGATCACGCTGTTCACCAACGGTACCCTCATCACGGAAAAGATCGCAGACTATCTGGTGGAATGGCCTCCATTCGCGATTGAGATCACGTTGTATGGCCGCATCCGCGAGACCTACGAGGCGCTGACGGCGATTCCCGGTTCTTACGACCGTTGCCTGCGCGGAATCGAGCTGCTCCGTTCGAGAGGCCTGCCGCTCAAGCTGAAGACCGTCGCCACCAGCGTGAACAAACACGAAGTGACTTCGATGCGGCGGTTTGCCGAGGAGGAACTGGGTGTCGAGTTCAAGATAGACGGGCAAATCAATCCGCGCATTGACTGCTCCCAGAGTCCACTTGCGGTGCGGCTCTCACCGGAGGAGGTTGTAGCCCTCGACATGAATGCGCCGAAGGGGATGAGCGAATATCGCAGGCTGGCCAGGCGCGACCTGGAGCGTCCGCCCAGCCTGGCACAAATCGACACCGTGTATTTCTGCGGTGGGGGAATGAATTCGTTTGCCATTAACGCATATGGGGAGATCGGTATTTGCGTGATCTCGCAGCAGGAGACATTCAGTATTCGTGGGACTGGAGTGAGGCAGGTCTGGGAAGAGTCTTTATTGCAGTTGCGAAATCGCAAGCGTTCCCGCGAAACGAAATGCATGCAATGCCGGATTCAGTCCCTGTGCGGAATGTGCCCGGCGAACGGGGAATTGGAAAACGGAGATCGCGAAAGTCCGGTGGAGTTTCTTTGCCACGTAGCGCATCTGCGGGCGGCGGCGATCGCCGTTGAGGTTCCAGCGCATGGAGAATGCGAGTTCTGCATCGGCGGGAGCCGGAACGAGGAAGTCCTCGAATCAGCGGCCCGGATTGTCAATAAAGAGATCGATGTGGAAAGTTGGGCGGGACCGCAACAGATTCTTCCGGTCTTGAACAATTCCCAGGCAGCAGGTGGTTGCGGGAGCTGCGGATATCACTGAGCGGACAACGAAAGGTGAGGGTGGAATGAATCATGAACTCGAACCAGCCGACGGCAAGAAGCCGTACGAACCGCCGCAGGTGACAGCGATCAGTCTGCGGCCCGAGGAGGCGGTCCTGGGGCATTGCAAAATCTCGGGCTCAGGTGGTCCGGTCAGCGCTTCCTGTGTGAATCTGACTTGCATGTCCATCGGATCGTAGGCATCAAGAATCAGGGCGGAAATGAGGGATGATCTTGCACCGTCGCAGGGGAGCGCGGATGCGCCTGGCTCGGTTCACGCGAGCCGGTTCCGGGTGGGAGGCGTGTCCGTGCAACTGGCCGGTTTCCGTAAGGCGGATGTTGCCTTGGTCCCATCGCTGGAGCCGTTTCGCGTGGAAGGTGGAATCTCCGACATCCATGTCCAGGTAGAGTGGGCGCCCAGTCTTCGTACGGCGGCCGGATGTGAGCTTTTCGATTCCGGATCCGTTTGGCGATTGTATAGAGTCGAGTCCGGGTTCCAGTTTGATTTCAGCGTTCCACTCCTTGGTGGGAATCCTTACAGTCGCCTGCTGGTGGACGAAGAGTTCTGCCGCTGCTCCTTGCTCCTAAGCGCGGAATGCCTTGCGAGTCGTGAGCCCACGGCCCCCCTGGAATATCCCCTCGATGAGTTATTGATCACTCACCGGCTCACGCAGGAGAGAGCAGTTGAGCTGCACGGGGTCGGTATCGTGGGACCGAACGGCGCGAGCAATCTTTTTGTTGGGCATTCCGGCGCTGGCAAGAGCACGACTGCACGGCTGTGGACCGCGCAAGAAGATGTGGAAATCCTGAGCGACGACCGCATCATCCTGCGTGAGCATTCCGGCCAGATTTTTATGTATGGGACACCTTGGCATGGCGAGGCGGCCTTCGCGTCTCCCGCCAGCGCCCCGGCGCAGCGAATCTGCATTCTGGAACATGGGCAGGGCAACGAGCTCACACGCCTCTCGCAAAGTCAGGCGGTGGCGGAGCTTTTCGCGCGCAGCTTTGTTCCGTTTCACCGGCACGAGTACGTCGATTCCGCGCTGGCATTCCTGCAACACGTTGCTGGCTCAGTCCCTTGTTACCGCTACTCTTTCGAGCCGGACCACAGAGCTGTCGAAAGGATGTTGACTTTTTGTGATTAGCGACCGGCCGCAGTCGAAGCAGTTCGAATCCTTCGTCGTTGAATGCTTAAAGGCCGGACTTCGGGTTCGCTTTCAAGCGCGCGGAGCCAGTATGTCCCCCGCCATTCGCGATGGCGAGATGGTTTATTTGAAACCCGCATCGGTGGCGAGCTTGCGCCGGGGAGACATCGTTCTGGTGAAGGGCGATAGAAATTTCCGGCTGCATCGGCTGGTAATCGCCGATGCGTCACAGAATGTGTTCGTCACTCGCGGCGACTGCGGATTGCAAGATGATCCCGCGGTGCGCGGCGAAGAGATTCTGGGCGTAGCTGTCGCCAAAGAAGTGCGGATCGGAAGAAGGATCGTGCGGACGAAATTGAAGGGAGCCGGAGGAATTTTGTTACGCAGCGTGGCCCGCGGACAAACCGGGTTGAACAAGGTCTTGCGCTTGGCCGGGTTGCGCTGGCCGTCGCGCGTAATGCCGCATCGTCAGGCTAGGAAGCCGCGAAATGTCCTCGGTGCTTTAGGTCTGCTGCTTGTTCTGCTGTCCTCCCAATACTCCCGTGCGCAGGTCGCGGTCGATGCCACCACCTCGTTAGCCGGGCTGTCTGCCTCGGGCACCAACACCAGCACCTTCCTGCACACCACCACGAATACGGCCAATCGGCTGCTGATCGTAAGCGTTTCCATGAACATCGCTAATTCCCCGACGACGCACGTTACTGGGATCACGTACAACGGAACAGCGCTTACTCTGTTGGGAGTTCACAACGATGCGGGTAACACGCGCCGCGTGGAAATGTGGTATCTGGTCAATCCGGTTTCGGGGACGAATCTGCCCGTCGCAGTTACCGTGAATGTTCCCACCGCCGGGGTAACGGTTGGCGGTACGGCTGGCGCCACGACCTTCACGGGGGTCGATCAGACCGCCCCCCTGGGGACATTTGTTTCTGCCGACGGAGCGGCAGGCGCCAACTCGCAGCTCGACGTTCCCAGCGTGGTCAACGGGATGGTGATCGACGCTCTGGCCACAGGTGGCGATCAAACCATTACCATCCCCGGCCCGCAGGTTTCTCAATTCAATCTGAACAGCGGCGGCACCTTGGCTCAGGGCTCGTTAGCCGGCAGCGGCAGCACGCGGACTGGTGCGCCGAGTGTGCCGCTTTCCGAGATCTTCAGCGGGACCTCAAACTGGTCGCTGGGCGCGGTCTCGGTGAATCCGGCCGCCGCGGATATTGGCGTGACCACAAGCACAAACACGGTTTTTCTGGGTCAGAATTCCACCTACAACATTACCGTATTCAACCATGGAACGTCCGCCGCCAACACTGTTTCTCTATCGGACACCTTGGCCGCGGGAATGACGCTGGTTTCGGTGACGCCAAGCGCCGGTGTCACCTGCGTCACCAACACAAACCCAATCACCTGCACCGTGGGGACGCTTAACAGCGGCGTTACCGCGACGGTTGCCGTCGTAGAGACAGCCAACACCTCGGGCGCTTACGCCAATACAGCGACGGTGACCGATTCCGGGACGCCGCCCGACCCCAATACCGGAAACAATTCCTACACCGCGGTGGCAACCGTGCAGTCGGCGGCATGCGCGAACGTCTCCCAAGCTGCGCCTGGAACCAACCTGACTGGCGTCGTCAATACCTACTATCCCGGAACCGCAAGCGTCGCGGCCGGCGCGAAGTCCATTCCCGTGGGGACGCCGACCGGAGCGGGAACTGCCATTACGGCGGGAAATCTTCTGCTGGTAATCCAGATACAGGATGCCGGCATTAACGATTCCAACAGCGTGGTCTACGGCAACGGCAGCACCGGTTCAGGTTTCACCGCCATCAACAATGCCGGCAACTACGAATTCGTTACGGCAACGGGCGCGGTGAGCGGAGGCGCGGTTCCGATCGCAGGAACTGGATCGAGCGGTGGACTGATCTTCGGCTACAATTCGGCGGCTACTTCCGCAAACAAGGGACAGAGCACCTATCAGGTGGTTCTGGTTCCGCAATATACCACCGCGACGCTGGCCGCGGCCGGCTTGACGGCGAGTCCGTGGAATGGATCCACCGGCGGCGTGTTGGCACTCGATGCCTCAAGCACTCTCACTCTAAACGGGGCCACCGTGTCGGTAAACGGTGCCGGCTTCCGCGGCGGCGCTGGAATGCAGTTGAACGGAAATGCGGGCGGCGCGAATACTGACTACTTGCATGCTGCCCCGGCCGCCTACACCGGTGTGGTGGAAAATGGCGTGGACGCTCCAAAGGGAGAAGGAATTGCCGGCACGCCGCTCTGGGTCGAATCCGCAGGAAGTTATTTGAAGACCAGCAGCAGCTATCCGAGCGGTACGGCCGGTGTGGATGGCAGCATGGCGCGCGGCGGACCGGGCAACGGCGGAGGCGGCGGCACGGATGGGGACCCCGCCGCCAACGACCAGAATGCGGGAGGTGGTGGCGGCGGGAACGGCGGGGCGGGCGGCTTCGGCGGCGATTCGTGGAATACGAACCTGAGCGTGGGTGGAGAAGGTGGTGCGGCTTTTCCCGCAACCATCGACCGGATTGCCCTGGGCGGCGGAGGCGGCGCCGGGACCCGCAACAATTCCGGCAATGACAATCAGGCCAGTGGCGGCGCGGCGGGCGGCGGAATCGTTATCATTCGCGCGAATGCGCTCAGCGGCACAGCGACCTTCACAGCCAACGGAATATCCGCGTACAACGGAACGGCCAACGATGCCGGCGGCGGTGGCGGGGCTGGCGGCAGCATCATCATTCTTTCCGCCAACGGCGGCGAGAGTGGCCTCACACTGCAAGCCCAGGGAGGACGAGGCGGCGACGCCTGGGATAGCCAAGCCTACAGTCTGGCGCAGCGCCACGGGCCGGGTGGGGGCGGTAGCGGCGGAGTGGTCTTTGTTTCCGGCGCGCCTGCCAGCATCAACGTCAATGGTGGCTCCAGCGGAACAACCTTGGCTCCCGGCGTCACCTATGGAGCTACGGCAGGAGCTTCCGGCGCAAGCGTCTCCAACGCGTCTCTCTCGCAAACCTCGGGCACGCAAGCTGGCGCGCAATGCACTCCCGACGTGACCCTGGGCAAGAGCCATGCCGGCAACTTCGTACGGGGGTCGAGCGCCAGCTATACCGTGCCGGTCTCCAACCTCAGCCTTTACGGAGCCAGTTATGGCATCGTCAACGTCAATGACACTCTCCCGGCCGGTCTGACTCCAACCAGCGCCAGCGGAACCGGATGGTCCTGCTCGGTTGCTTCCCAAACTGTCAGTTGCGTCAGATCGGACGCCCTCGCCGGCAGCAGCAGTTATCCCTCGATCACAATCACCGCCAACGTGGCGCAGACGGCTCCGCCCACTGTCACTAACACTGCCCTGGTGGCGGGAGGCGGCGAGCTCAACCTGGCCAACGACAGCGCAACCGACGTAGCCAGCGTGGTCTCCAGCGCCGACCTGAGCGTGACCAACACTGCCTCGCCGAATCCGGTCGCCGCCGGCAGCAATATCACTTATACGCAGGTGGTCACCGACAACGGACCCAGCGCGGCCGACAATGCCACGCTGGTGGAAGCGATCCCTGCGAATACCACGTTTGTTTCCATCGCCGCGCCGGCGGGCTGGAGTTGTACTACTCCGGGCAGCGGAGGTACGGGCAACGTCGTCTGTACCGTGGTCACCATGAACGGAAGCACCGCCGCCAGCTTCTCTCTGGTCGTGAAAGTGAACAGCGGTGTGGCCAACGGCACAGCCATCAGCGACACAGTGACGGCTAACTCCGCCGCCAACGATCCGAACTCGGCCAACAACAGCGCCACTGCGGTCACTATTGTGGGCACCACGGCCTCGGCGGACTTATCGGTGACGAATGCCGCCTCGCCCAATCCGGTGGTGGCGGGCGGCAACATTACCTACACGCAAACCGTCACCAATACCGGATCAATCGCGGCAAATGCCGGATCGTTCACCGAGGCAACGCCGGCCAACACTACGTTTGTATCGATCACGCCTCCCGCGGGCTGGAGCTGCGTGTCGTTTCCACCCGTCTGCAACAATCCCAGCGTCGCTGCGGGTTCCTCGGGCACATTCACTCTCGTCTACAAAGTGAACGCAGGCACCGCCAGCGGTACGCCCATAACGGATACCGCAACCGTCACCGCAACCAACGACGCCTTTAGCGGGGACAATTCCGCGACGGCCACCGTCCTGGTGGCCTCGGCAGGCCAAGCGGATCTCGCACTCAGCACCGCAGCAACCCCGCTGGCAGTCATTGCCGGAAACAACATTACCTATACGCAGACCGTTACCAACAATGGGCCGGGAGCGGCATCAAGTGTCAGCTTCGCCGAAGCGATCCCCGCCAATACCACGTTCGTGTCCGTTTCAGCTCCCGCCGGTTGGACCTGCACCGTGACCGCTTCGGTTACTTGTACGAACCCGACTCTGGCTTCCGGCACGTCCGTGGACATCATCGTGGTCGTGAACCTGGCGCCGACGGTGGCTGTAGCAACCATCACTGCGAATTCTTCGGTTTCGGCAACCACTCTCGATCCCAATCCCGCCAATAACAGCACGACGGTCGTCACCAATGTTCTGGAATCTTGCGATCTCACGGTGACGAACAGCGGAAGCCCGAGTCCGGTCACAGCCGGCGGCAACATTACCTATACGCAAACTGTAACCAACGGCGGCCCCAGCAACTGCAGCACGG
>JBAVAV010000598.1:0-1985 GCA_049585895.1 Candidatus Sulfotelmatobacter sp.
GGTGGAAAGCGTGTGGCGCTGGTCGTGGTCGAGGAAGAAATAACCTTCGTCCGGCGGAGTGAAATCGGTAAGACCACCGGTTACTCCTCCAGCGCCTTGCGCGTACTGATGGGAGTAAGCGGCGTGGAACTGGGCGCGCCCGGCGATCCGGGGCGAGTTTGCCGTGGCTTCCCAGCCGCGTATGCGGGCCCGGTCGATGCTGAGCGGAAAGAAAATGTTGGAGTTGCCCAGGACATCGTGGTCGAAGAAATTTCTCGCGCCGGTGCGGAAGTTGGAAAGGTCAAACGTCCAGCCAGCAAGCGGGATGCTTAGACCGAATTCGTGCTGCTCGTCGCGCTCTCCGCGCAATGGCAGGAAAGCAAAACCCTGCTGGGCGGCTTGCTGAAGTAGCGGGCCGTTCACGGTGAGCAGCGGCGGAGCCTGATAGTAGCGTCCATAGAAGCCACGCAGGACCCAGTTGAGGCGCGGAATGCGGATGGCGGCGCCGATCCGTGGATCAACCGCGTTCTCGCTTATGGTAGAGCCGAAATGCGTAAGCCGGACTCCGCCATTCAGGGTCAGCCAACTAGTGAGCTTGTACTGATCTTCGAGGAAGAGCGCTTCCACGTTGCCCCAGACCATCTCGCGTTGACTGAGCGGCGGGTTGCTGCCGTCGCTGGTGACGATTCCGAAGAGCTGATTGTCGCGAGCGCCGAAGACCTGGAACCCGGCGCGGGCGTTATGCTTTCCGCGGTTGACGGCAAGAGAAACCACGCCGCCCACGTAGTTGGATCCGCGGTCGTCGTCGGGGACAATGACATTGGGGTCGGGTCGGCCAATGTAGCCGCCAGTGTAGTGCGCCCGGTTGAAGTGGTAGAAGGGCGAGATGGTGAGGACAGTTCCAGTGCCCACGGTGTGCAGCCAGGAAAAATTAATCAGATCGTCGCGCTCGTTTTCCACGTCGCGAATGCCGGCGGCCTGCTGATCGGGGTTGTTAGGAACCTGGTAGTGGTCGCCCCGGGATGAAGCGATCAGGCGAAGCTGGTCGTTGGGCGTCTTATTAAACGTCAGAGAAGTGAAGCCGCCGAGGCCAGCAGCTTGGTTGTTGAGGTTCTCGGGGCTGGAGGTTTCGAGACCAAGGTCGGTGCGGTTGCCGGAGAGGCTGCCGTAGTACGCGAAGCGGTCGGTGTGATCGCCAAAGCTGAACTGGTCTTCGGTCCGGTTGAGGCTGCCATAGCTGGCGACCAGCTCGGCCTGACGATCGCGTTCGAATCCGGAGCGGGTGACGACGTTGAAGACGCCATAGGTGCGGTCGCCGTATTCGGCGGAGTAGCCGCCGCGCTGGACTTCGAGGTAGTCGATATCCTTAGGATCGAATTGGGGCCCGACATTCGAGGCAATATTGGTGTTGGGCACGGGGACGCCGTCAATCAGCCAGGAAACCTGATGTCCGCCGCGAATGTGGAGCTGGTCGTGAACCATGTAGGAGCCGGGCACGTAGTTGGTGATCATGCTCAAGCTGTTGGTCTGATCGGCGCCCGGGGTTTCCGCGATCTGACGGCGGCTGACCAGGGTAGAAGAAGCGGAAGACTCAGGGTTCACGGCGGCGGAGGTGTCGGTGACTTCGACCGTCTCTTTAGCTTGAGCGACAGTGAGCGAAAAGTGAACGCGGGCATCGTGATCTGAACTGAGGACGAGATTTTGTTCCTGGGCTGCGAAGCCGGGAAGCTCGACCGCCACTTTGTACTCGCCCAGGGGAACGGCGTCGAAACGAAATTCTCCGGAGTCGGTGCTGGTACTGGACTTCGTCCAAGCGGAGCTTGCCGCGCGAAGCGTGACTTGCGCTCCCTGCACTGGGCGATGCTGGGGATCATGGATCAGACCGCTGACCGTTCCGAAGATAGTTCCGAAGGCAGACAGACTGCTCAACAGCAAGCCGAGCATCAGCGTTCTCTTGCAAGCCATATGTTTTTCCGATCCCGATTCCGAGCGCTTATCGCTTGCCT
>JBAVAV010000599.1:0-2270 GCA_049585895.1 Candidatus Sulfotelmatobacter sp.
CCGCAATGCATCCTTAGCGCCATAAACGCTGTAAACCGGAATTCCCGTCGCCGCATCCTTTGAATTATTGACATCGGTCGTGTCCAGCGTCCCTGTGACCCCATGCTCGGGGCTGAAGATCGCTTGCAGAGAAACACCCGCAGCCTGCGCCAGGACATCAATAGTCCGCCGGCCGTCGGCGTCGACCCCAGTCTGGTTCGTCACCAATCCAATCTTCTTCTTCCCCTGCGCCACTTTCAGAAGGTCGAACCCGTGTTGTTCCAGCACATCAATTCCGGTCTTTACGCTTCCATTGCGCGTACTCGCGCGCCGGGCAGCGCTTTGCGCCTCGTTATATCCGGTGATGCTCAACCACCGCAGCTTCTCTTTTTCATCCGCAGTCAGCGGCAGCGCTGCTGCCACCGCCGTGGCCACTTTCGAGCGCAATGCAATCGCGTTGTTCTTTCCGCGCGGATGCACCGCATTCGTCAGCAGGATGATGTAAGTCTCCGTCGCCGGATCGATCCACAATGACGTCCCGGTAAATCCCGTGTGCCCGTACCCTCCCACCGGCAACAAATCGCCGCGATTCGACGAAAACGGTGAGTCGATGTCCCATCCAAAACCGCGGAGCACCGGCGCTGACGGAGGCTGCTCCGGCTGGGTCATCTTCTCTACCGACGCCGCCGACAAAATTTCGCCGCCGCCGCTCAGAAGCGCCTGCGCAAACCTCGCCAGATCGTCCGCGGTAGAGAACAGCCCCGCGTGCCCCGCCACCCCGCCCATCCGCCGCGCCGTTGGATCATGCACCACCCCGCGCAGCATGTGCTCATTCTCATCGTACTGAGTAGGCGCAATCTTCGCCCGCCATGCTGCCGGGGGCGCAAAGCGTGTACGCATCATCTTCAGCGGCGCAATAATATGCTGTGTTGCATAGGCATCGAGCGTCTCGCCGGAAACCCGCTCCACCAGCGCGCCCAGCACAATAAAGTTGATGTCGCTGTAAGAAAATTTAGACCCCGGCGGATCCTGCGGCGTCTCTGCGAATGCCAGGCGGTAGGCAGTTTGCTTTCCCTCCCACGGCTTCTTCAGATCCAAATCCGGTTCCAGCCCGGAGTAGTGCGTCAGTAGTTGCCGCACCGTGATGTCTTCTTTTCCGTTCTGCGCAAACTCCGGCAGATACTTCGCCACCGGATCGTTCAGCCTTATCTTTCCTTGCTCCACCAACTGCATGATCGCTGGAGTGGTCGCAATCACTTTGGTCAGCGACGCGAGATCGAAAATCGTATCCAGTGTCATCGCCTCGCGCCGCGGCTCGAGCGCGCGGTTTCCATATGCCTTGCGGTAGACGATCTGCCCGTTGTGCCCGATCAGCAGAACCGCGCCGGGAATCCCATCATGAATAGCCTGCTCGATGGTCGAATCCACTGCAGGCAAACGAACCGCAGTAGCGGAACTCTTCGTACCGGCCATCGCGGTTAGGGGAATGAGGAACCCGGCAATGGCCAGGGCAATCACCGAAACGACACAGCGGAATGCCGCGTCCTTCTGCAGTTTTTGCGAAGGATGGGGCCGGAGTGCCTGCGAGTTTAACTTGAAAGGGAGGATGTCTCGACTCTACACAACCACGGCAGCATCTCTCAAGAAACTCAAGTAAGGGGTGCCGTTTGTGCCATATCGTGTATTCTCGATAAGGTCGGAGCGAACCGCGTGAACTCAAGTTTTTCTGCGATTTCATCACCATCTCCGCTGCCCGCTCTTGATCATCAAGATCAAGTCTTCTCCCAGGCGTTTTCTATTCTGGACGCTGCTATTTCCGCCCGGGCCTTCCCCGCCGCGTCGATCGCCGTCACAGACAAGGATCGACTAATCGCGCTCAAGGTTTTCGGTGGCTCTACCTACCCACCGTCCTTGCACAGATCGGGTGCCCCATCCTTCTCGCGTTCTTTGCGAGAGGGTGGGGATTTTCTACTTACCCCCACAACTCTCTTCGACCTCGCCTCCCTCACAAAAGTCGTGGCCACAACAACCATGGCGATGATTCTTTATCAGCGCGGCTTGCTCGACCTCGAAGCTCCCGTTGCCGCAATCGTGCCGGAATTCACATTCGATCCGGAAAAAGATCCCCGCCGCCGCGAAGTCAACGTCCGCATGTTGCTGGCGCACTCCTCCGGCTTGCCGGCCTACGAGAAGCTGTACTTGAAATTTCAAACGCGGGACGAACTTCTCGCCGCCGCCTTCACTACGCCGCTAACAGCCGATCCCGGCAAGCGCGCCGAGTACAGCGACAT
>JBAVAV010000600.1:0-4620 GCA_049585895.1 Candidatus Sulfotelmatobacter sp.
CCGGCCTTGGCGCGGAGAGAATCGAAATCTGGACCGACGTTGACGGCATTCTCACCACCGACCCCAGAATCTGTCCGGAGGCCCGGCGAATCAAAGTGATCAGCTTCGATGAAGCGGCGGAGTTGGCCTACTTCGGCGCAAAGGTGCTGCATCCAGCCACCGTTCTTCCGGCAATCCGGAAAAACATTCCGGTCTTCGTTCTCAATTCCCGCAATCCTTCCTGCGAAGGAACGAAGATCACCACGCGCGCGCCGCAGGGCAAGAACATTTTCAAAGCGATCGCGGCAAAAACGCGCATCACCATCGTGAACGTTGCCGCCCCGCGCATGTTGCTCGCCCACGGTTTTCTGCGCGCAATCTTCGAGGCCTTTGACCGGCACAAGGTCGCGGTCGACGTGGTTTCCACTTCCGAAGTCAGCGTTTCGCTCACCGTAGATTCGAACCAGGCCATTCCCGCCCTGGCCGCCGACCTGGCCAAGCTGGCCGACGTAAAATATGAAGGCCGCAAAGCCATCGTCTGCCTCGTGGGCGAAAGCCTGCGCGACAAACCGGGCGTAGCGGCGTTGGTCTTTCGCGAGCTGGCAGACAAAAAGATCCACATGATTTCCCAGGGCGCGTCGGAGATTAATCTGACCTTCGTGATCGAAGAGGACGAGGTGCGCTAAGTTATCCAGCGCCTGCACCAGACATTTTTCGCGGAGCTGGATCCGGAGGTATTCGCGTAGTGCGGAGAGCAAAAGCCTTTGGCCACAAAGAACGCAAAGACGGCGCGAAGACCGCAAAGAACAACTTTCTTAGCGCCCTTCGCGCCCCTTCTTTGCGATCTTTGCGGTTAAGATCTTAGGGCTGCCATGAACATCCTTCTTCTAGGCCGCGGCAAGACCGGATCGCTGGTAGGAGAAGTAGCGCGCCAGCGCGGACACGACGTGCGCGCCGCCGGAGCCGCAGACAACGAGAACTGCGCTGCCCTCACCGCCGAAAAACTCCACGACACCGACGTGGTCATCGATTTCACCACGCCCCATTGCGTTCTGGCCAATATCGAAGCCGCGGTGCAGGCCGGCAAGAACATCGTCGTGGGAACAACCGGCTGGCACGACGAGATCGAGCGTATCCAGAAACTCGTGGAGAAACACGGAACCGGATTCCTCTACGCCGCAAATTTCTCCATAGGCGTGAACCTTTTTTTCGACATTGCCCGCGCCGCGGCCGTGGCCCTGCAGCACAACTACTCCGGCCAGATCTTTGAGCGCCACCATGCCCAGAAAAAAGACGCGCCCTCCGGCACGGCCATCGCGATTCAGCAGGTGATCCGAGAGGCCAGCAGAAAGAAAGAAGAGCTCGAAATCACCTCCTTCCGCGAGGGAGAAGTGGTCGGCATGCACGAAGTCGTGCTCGAATCCGATGCCGACTGTATGTACCTCTGCCACGACGCCAAATCCCGCCGCGGATTCGCCGAAGGCGCCGTACGCGCCGCGGAATGGCTGGCCGGCAAGAAGGGCTTCTACGACTTCAAAGAAATCTGGCGCTATCTGTAGAGACGTTGCTTGCAACGTCTTCCGGCCATCGGCAAGAGCCTCCAAAATTGATAAGCCCAGGTTTCCCTCAACCGTCATTCGCGCTATCTTATTCCTATGCAACTCCGGGGTTGTGGCACCGCGCTGGTAACTCCGTTCCATCAGGACGGCTCGATTGACGACACTGCCCTTCGCAACCTGATCGCGTGGCAGGTGGAATCCGGAATCGATTTTCTCGTTCCCTGCGGAACCACCGGCGAGACGCCCACGCTCTCGCACGAGGAATGGCTCTACGTAATCGACGCGACCATCGAGGTCGCTGCCGGACGCGTGCCCATCATCGCCGGAGCAACCTCGAACTCCACGCACGATGCAGTCGAGAAGGCCAAAGAACTTGCGGCGCGGCCGGGCGTCGATGCCATCCTCACCGCTTCGCCGTACTACAACAAGCCTACGCAGGAAGGCCAATACAGGCACTTCAAAGCGATTGCCGAGGCGGTCGTCGACAAGCCGGTCATTCTTTACAACGTGCCCGGCCGCACGGGAACGAATATCGACCCCGCAACTTTGGCGCGCCTTGCCGAGATTCCTAACATCATCGGCGTAAAAGAAGCCAGCGGTAACATGACGCAGATTGCTGAGGCCATCAACGCCGTGCCCGAAACGTTCCTGGTTTTTTCCGGCGATGACTCCGTCACTCTTCCTGTGATCGCGCTGGGCGGCGTGGGGGTTGTTTCCGTCGCCTCCAACGAAATTCCGCACGAGATGTCGACGCTCACCCACGCCGCGCTTAACAACGATTGGGCAACGGCCCGGACCCTACACCGCAAGTATCTTCCGCTGATGCAGGCCAACTTCATCGAGTCCAGCCCGCTGCCGGTGAAAGCGGTGCTCACCATGATGGGCAAGATCGAAGAAGTTTATCGCCTGCCGCTTCTGCCAATGCGGCGCGACACGCGCTCGAAGCTGCAAAAAGTAGCCACGGAGGTCGGCCTGATCTCGAAACCACCAGGCCCCGGGGCCGAGTCCGCTGAGTTCTACATCCACGAAAACTGGGCCGCCGGCCCGCACAAAATCGTACTTCATCGCGGATCGTGCGGCCAGTGCAGCCAGGGCAAGGGACGTCCCGCGGGCCACGACGCCAACCACTCTCGCTGGCACGGCCCCTACCTGAGCGCCGGCCAGGCACGCGAAGTAGCGCACGCCATGACCGGCGTGCTGATCCGCAGCGAATGCAAGTGTGTGTAAGTGATTAAGAAGTCTTCCGTGAAGGAGTCATCCTGAGCGCAGCCGTTTTTCAGGCGAAGCGAAGGATCTCAGGCGGCACAGGCGCCGGTATTTGGAACAGGTACAACGATCAAGGTCTCGCCGTGACAAATCGCGATCAACCATCGACAATCCAATGCCATCCCTGAAGGCTTCCATAGAGCGTCTCGCCGCCATGGGCGAAGTGGAGCGCAAACCCGAGGCGCGAGAAACATTCCTCGAATTCCGCGACGCGCTTACTCAAGGCAAGATCCGCGCCGCCGAAAAAACCGACGGCCGCTGGGTGGTAAACGCATGGGTCAAGCAAGGCATCCTGCTTGGATTTCGTCTGGGCGAACTAGCCGAGATGGGCGGCAGCCCCTTATCGTTCGTGGATAAAGATACTTTCCCTGCCCGCGAATTCACCATTGCCGATCGCGTACGCGTGGTCCCGGGCGGCTCGTCGGTGCGCGTGGGCGCCTACGTTGCGCCTTCTGTGATCTGCATGCCGCCTATGTTCATCAACGTTGGCGCTTACGTCGACGAAGGGACTCTGGTCGATTCGCATGCGCTGGTAGGCTCGTGCGCGCAAATCGGCAAGCGCGTGCACCTTAGCGCCGCGGCCCAGATTGGCGGCGTCCTCGAACCAGTAAATGCCGCGCCGGTGATTATTGAAGACGATGTGCTCGTCGGCGGCAACTGCGGAGTCTATGAAGGCACGCTGGTACGGGCGCGGGCCGTGCTGGGCGCGGGGACCATCCTGACCCGCTCCACTCCTCTCTACGATCTGGTGCGCGGCGAGGTCTATCGCGCCACCGCCGAATCTCCGCTGGCGGTCCCGGAGAACGCAGTAGTCGTTCCGGGATCGCGCGCAGTCAAAAAAGACGCGCACAAAGAATGGAATCTATCCCTGTATACGCCGGTGATCGTAAAGTACCGCGACGAGAAAACTGACCGCGGGATCGAGTTGGAAGACTGGCTTAGGTAGTAAGCAGTTGGGGATGCACTTTGCTTTGCTCCACGGTCACGCTGTTTGGTCGACCGCCTTCATTTGTTCTTCATTCATCCGGCCGCCGTACACTTTGATTTTGGACACGGCGCTGTCGATCTCACGAAGATCTGCAGGCGTCAGCTGAACATTGATTGCGCCTACATTCTCGTTTAGGTGATCCATGCTGCGCGTGCCGGGAATCGGAACTACGAATGGCTTTTGCGCGAGCAACCAAGCCAGTGAAATTTGAGCCGGTGTTGCATGCTTCTTCTCAGCAAAACTTCTGATCAAGTCAACAATCGGCGTATTTGCTGCTATGTTTTCAGGAGAAAAGCGGGGGAAACCAGATCGCATGTCCATTTTCGGGTCGAACTTGGTTTGAGCATCAATTTTCCGAGTGAGATACCCTTGTCCAACCGGGCCCCATGGGACGAAACCAATTCCAAGTTCCTCACAAGTAGCAAGCACGCCGTTCTTTTCCGGGTCCCTTTGCATCAAGGAGTACTCAGTTTGAACTGCGGTCACCGGTTGAACCGGATGCGCTCGGCGGATTGTTTTGGCGCTCGCCTCAGAGAGACCGAAATGTGAAACTTTTCCGGCTTTGATCAGATTTTTAATAGCGCCAGCTACATCTTCGATTGGCACTTTTGGATCGACCCGGTGCTGGTAATAGAGATCGATGCGCTCGGTTCCGAGGCGCTTCAGCGATTCCTCAACCACCTTTATGATGTGCTTTGGTTGACTATTCAGAGTGCCGCCATGCTCGTTGTCGAAGCCAAATTTGCTGGCGATAGCGACCTTGTCGCGAATCGGTGCGAGAGCCTGGCCCACCAGTTCTTCGTTGACATATGGGCCGTAGACTTCGGC
>JBAVAV010000601.1:0-6049 GCA_049585895.1 Candidatus Sulfotelmatobacter sp.
GCTCCGATGTTGACATTTGCCCACAGGGCGGTGCTGGCGGTCTGATGCGGTACATGCTCCAGGAAAACGAGGGAACCGTAATAAATGATGGTGTTGATGCCGGTGAACTGGCTGAAGAGGGCGATCACAACGGCAACGATCAGTGCCTTGCGAAACGTTGGATCCCACAAGTTTCCGCTCTCTTCCGAAATGGCGGCGCGGATGTCTGCGATTTCCTCGGCGGCGGCTTGTGGACCCACGATCTGCGTAAGAAAGTGCTTCGCTTCTTGCTCGCGGCCTTTTTGCATCAGCCAGCGCGGGCTCTCGGGAATGAAAAGTAAAGTCAACAAGAAACAAACGGAGGGAATGGCAGCGGAGGCGAACATCCATCTCCAGTTGGCGGGGCCCGCACCCGTAAGCAAGTAATTGACGCTGTAGGAGAGCAGAATTCCACTGACAATTGCCAACTGATTGAGCGATACCAGCAGCCCGCGCCTCTGTGCGGGCGATATTTCTGCGATATACAAGGGCGAAAGCGTGGAGGCGATTCCGATCGCCACGCCGCCCAGCAGGCGGGCGACGGCAAATTCAATCACATCACGTGGAAGGGCCGCGCCGATGGAAGAAATAGTAAACAACGCTGCCGCGCCCAACAGGACACGTTTCCTTCCAAAGCGGTCGCTGGTGAAGGCAGCCACGCTGGCTCCGACGACGCACCCCAAAAGAAGGCTGCTGGCGGCGATTTCGGTTTGCGAATCGTTCAACCTAAACTGCTGTTTGATAAAGACGATCGCACCATTAATCACCGCCGTGTCGAAGCCGAACAGCAAACCACCAAGAGCCGCCCCCATCGCCGGCAGGTAGAGGTAGCGGGCTCGCCCCGTTTGCGACTTCTCATCATGTCCGGGCTTCTTAATCGGATCCATAATCACAGTGCAGGCGCGACCGTTCTTTGATTCCGCTCAAGACCCCTACAGGACATCTTCATTCAAATCGTCAACAAACGCTGCTTTAAAAAGACCAATCCCGCTGCGCCGGCTACACCGCCATAGCCGATAGTTTTCTGAAATACAATCGGAACCTCCCGGCCCAGCAATGTTTTTGTGCGCCGCGCGATCTTATCCTGAATCGGAGCGATCAGTTGCGGTCCGGCAGCTGCGATGTTGCCTCCCAGGATGAGAATCTCCGGATCGAAGGTGTGTATGAAACTCACCAGCGCAGCCCCAAGATACTCCAACGCCCGTTCGACTACATAGCGCGCACACTCGTCTCCTTCAGCAGCTGCACGGAAGATGGCCTCGGTATCAGGCGAATGGCCGGTGGTCCGCATCGATAGCGTCGCCGGAGCGGCACGGTGCATATGAGCGTGATAACTGGATTCGATGGCGCGCGATGAAAATTGCGTCTCCAGACAGCCGTAGTTACCGCAAATACATAGCCCGCCCCAAGGATCACTCGTCACGTGACCCATGTGGCCGGCTGCGCCGCCTGCTCCACGAAGCATCGTGCCATCCACCAACACGGCTCCGCCCACTCCGGTACCCAGCGTCAGCATCACTACATTGCGGCGTCCGCGGGCGGCGCCCCACAGCAATTCGGCGATCAGCGCGGTGCGCGCGTCGTTCTCGGCGCAGACCGGTATATCGCCGGCGCTGATGATCTCGCTCAAAAGCTGCCCTTCCAGAAAATGCAGGTCTCCCGGCGAGCTCTACACGCGGGATGAAGCGGCATCGATGATCCACTTGCAGCCAATGCCGATTCCCCGCACAGGACGCCTGGCGCTTTTCAAAACGGAGTGTGCGAAGTCACGCAAGGCACCGGCACTGCGCGGCGAGGGTTCATGAAAGCTTTCGAGTAGATCTCCGCGGACTCCAACAATAGCGGCTTTGATTGCGGTTCCGCCAATGTCAATGCCAATTGCTAGAGGTTCACCGGAATCGGCGCTAGTCAGTGTTTCGCTCACGATGGTTTGTGAATTATACGCACTTTGTGCAATTCTACTGAACACAATGGCGATGCCAGATGACGGGACGCGCAGGCACGCTGACTTCATCCCGTTTCCGCTCCCCGCCGCAAAGGAGCTTACAACCATCCGTGCGTGATCCAGCCCTCAACAGCACTGTCCCCGGCAGACAAGCAGGCTTGGCGTTTTTTGACCGCACCGTGAATCTGCTCCTGGAGTTGAAGCGCACGCAGGCAGACGTGATTCAAAAGGCGGCGGAGGTATGCGCGGACCGCATCGCCCACGGAGGACTCGTCTTTCTTTTCGGCAACGGCCACTCCAGGATGATGTGTGAGGAGATGACGCCGCGCCAAGGGTGCTTTCCCGGGTTCGTGGCGCTGGTAGAGACGGCCCTTTCAAATCATGCAGCCATCATTGGAGCCAATGGTTTGCGCGCCCCCCTCTATCTGGAAAATTACGAGGGTTACGCCGAAGAGATTCTGCGCAGCTTCCATTTTGGCCCCCATGATGCCTTTATTGTTATTTCGACGAGTGGTATTCGGCCTGTGGTTGTCGAAGTGGCGATGGGCGCTCAAGCGCGGGGGCTGCCGGTGATCGCGATCGTCTCCAAAGCCCACTGCAAGGAAGCGGAAGCCGCGCACTCTTCCGGGAAGAAGCTGACGGATTGCGCCGAACTCGTGATCGATAATCTCTGTCCGCCCGGTGATTGTGTCCTCGAGTTGGATGGGCTGGAATGGAGAACGGGGCCGGTTTCCACGATCACGGGCGCAATGATCATTAATATGGTGCGCTGTGCAGCCGCAGAACTGTTGCTGGAGCGCGGAGTGAAGCCGGTGATTTTGCCGAGCCATCAGTTCGTTGGCAATACCAGCGCTTCTGAACAATTGGAAGCTTTCTACGAGGCATATCGGCTAAGCCTCAAACACTTGTTTGAATAGGGCACCGTGAAGGAACTTCTTCTGGTCACCGGTTCGTCGGGGATTGCGGCTGCCACAGCGCGGTTATGGGCAGCCGACAATCCGGTGTTTGTGGTTGGGATCAACCCGGAGGAATGCCGGTCTCTGACGGCAGAACTGGGCGAAGCGGGCTTCGCTGAGGCAGATGTAAGCGATGAGTCCGCCGTTCGGAATGCGGTTGCTGCATGCCTCGATCGATTTGGGAGAATTGATGCTCTCTTCAACCTTGCCGGAGTTAGCGCGCGCTCCGCCGGTGATGGCCCGCTACACGTATGCAAGTCGGCAGCGTGGGACCTGGCGATGGAAGTGAATGCCAAAGGCACATTCCTGATGTGCCGTGAGGTGCTCGGCATGTGGACGAAAAACCCGCAGGCGGGAGCTATTCTCAATTGCGGAAGCGTGCTGGCGCGTCACCCGCAGGGCGACCACTTCGCGACGGTGGGTTACGCCGCGAGCAAAGGAGCGATCGAGGCCATGAGCGTGTCCGCCGCCGCATACTACGCGCCGAGAGGCATCCGCATCAACGTGATTGCCCCTGGCCTCGTGCGCACTCCCATGAGCGCCCGGGCGCAAGCAGATCCGCGGATCACAGAATACATGATCCATAAGCAACCTCTCACCAAAGGCATGCTCAGTGCCGAGGACGTTGCCAGGACGGCATGCTTTCTTCTGCGCCGTGACTCGAGCCCCATCACAGGTCAGATCGTCACTGTCGACGGCGGCTGGGCGGTGAGCGAATGAGTCCCGTAAAAAAGAGGGCGACAGCTGCCCCGCAAACCAAATCCACCCCCGCAAGTGGGCAGAAACAACGCCGTCCCTTGCAAACCACCGTGATCGGAAGCTATCCGCTTCCGGGTTGGCTCGAGTTTGCGTCGTGCCATCTCGAAGAGTTTGGGAAGCCCGACATCGAGGAACTGCAAACTGACGCCGTAATCGCCGCAGTCCACGATCAGATGGCTGCAGGATTAGACGTCATTACCGACGGCGAGCAGACCCGCCACGATTTCAACCTGTCGTTCTATGGCCGGCTCGAAGGTCTCGATCCCGCGCCGGAGTCGCCGCGCCGTTTTGGCCCTCCCGCCCACGATCAGCGAGGCAAATACCAAGTCACCGGACGACTGCGTTCCGGGCACGGCCTGGGAGCCGTCGCTGAGTTCAAACTCCTTCAGAAGATCGCGCCGCCCGGCCCGGTGTTGAAGGCCAGCGTGCCAGGGCCTTATACATTAAGCGGCCGGATTAATCCGGGAGGCATTTACAAGGACCGCTGGGACGTAACCGAGGCTTTGATTCCAATTGTGCGGGGGGAACTCGAGCAACTGGTGCAATCCGGTTGCCGCGAAATCACGCTGGACGAACCCTCGATGAGTTGCTACGCCCACCTCGAAGATCCTCGCCGCTTCGTCAAGATTTTTGCTGATACCGTCAAGCCGATTCGCGGACGGTGCCGCCTTTCGACTCACCTTTGCTTTGGCAATTACAAAGGCCGCGCAGTCGGTCTGCGGCGGTATGCACCGCTGTTCCCCGCATTTCTCGAACTCCCCGTAGACGAAATGCACTTGGAGATGGCCAGCCGTGAATTCGCGGAAGTTGAAGTGATTCGCGAGATCACGGAGAGCGGAACTGACGTGGCCGTCGGAATCGTCGACGTAAAAAGCTATTACATCGAGACTCCCGGCGACGTCGTCGAGCGGGTGCGTCTCTGCCTGAAGTACGCGCCTGCGGACGCACTCTCTTTCGCGCCCGATTGCGGACTCGGTCAAACCGCGCGTTGGGCGGCAAGGCAGAAGCTGGCCAACATGGTGAGTGGCGTCTCTATCGTGCGGAGAGAACTTGGACTCTCGTGATCCGGCCTCTCCAATCTCACGATGCGCTGCTGGCAGACGTTCGTGCCTGCGACCGGCGCGACGGAGGTTTCCGTTTGTGGTGGCTGGGGCAGAGCGGCTTCCTGCTGCAATGGCAGGGAGTCCATGTGTTACTCGATCCCTACCTCTCCGACTCACTCACCAAAAAGTACAGTCAAACCGACAAGCCGCATGTGCGAATGACGGAGTTACTAATTGATCCCGCACGCCTTTCGATTACCGATATCGCGACCTCCACGCATAATCACACGGACCATCTCGATGCGGAAACGCTCTGTCCGATCCTGGCCGTAAACCCAAGCCTGAAACTTGTGATCGCCGAAGCCAATCGCGCATTCGTGGCAGAACGGCTGAAGATTGACCCCGCGACCGCGATTGGCCTGGACGACGGAACTTCAGTCGAACTCTCGGGAATAGAATTCTCCGGCATCGCCTCGGCCCACGAAACTGTGGAACGGGATGAGCGCGGCCGTTCGAAATACTTGGGATACGTTCTTCAATTCGGTGGCTGGACGATTTACCACAGCGGCGACACGGTACTGTACGAAGGCATGAGCGAAAAACTGCGGCCATTCCATATCGATGTCGCACTCCTGCCCATCAACGGACGGGCGCCCGAACGGCGCGTCGCGGGCAATTTATTCGGACGCGAAGCTGCCCGGCTGGCGAAGGACATTGGGGCGAAACTGGTGATACCCTGCCATTTCGAAATGTTCCAATTCAATAGCGCTTCACCGGACGAATTTATTCGCGAATGCCGCCAGCAGGGACAGCCGTTCAAGGTGCTGCGCTGTGGCGAACAATGGCATAGCTGATCTCGATAGCTCACGCGCAATCAGGCGACGATTTATAGGCGTTCTCGTCACGCGTGGCTTGCCATTCTGGCGACTCTGATTCCCCTGAATTCGGCAATAGTGCCAAGGTTCGTAGCGGGAGCACAGGAAAAATTGCTCTGACTCAGCCGGGCGCTGGGCCTGCGTGGTCGGGTCCCTCCTACTGTCCACTCGACGGTTGACGCTATCAGGCCATAGCGCTCATTGACAATTGGCTGATTCCGGGTCAATGAGTGTAAACAGATTATCCACTCATTGAACCTGCACTTCTACCGTGCAAATTTTAAGGCCGGGACCCTAAACGGGGATTCACACATTCGCGAGTTTCCGCAATCTCTTTCAGTCTAAGACAGAAACCTCAGCGACTTGGAGATCAGTTCCTCGGTTTCCTTGTAAGGGTCGCCGGAGTTGTCATACTCCATCGAAAGGTAGCCGCGAAACCCGGTCCTCTTGAGG
>JBAVAV010000602.1:0-3579 GCA_049585895.1 Candidatus Sulfotelmatobacter sp.
GATCTCCAGCGACATCCCTTCCAGCGTGGGATGATCGAAGAGGCTGAGCAAGCTGAGATCCACGTCGAAAGCCTCCCTGATCTTGGTGAGCAGTTGGGTGCCCAACAACGAGTGTCCGCCGAGCAGGAAGAAATTGTCTCTTGCGCTGACCCGCTCCACGCGCAACAGAGGCGAGAGAATTGCAGCCAGCCGTTTTTCTACGAGGGTACGTGGCGCAATGAATTCCGATTGCGGAAGCGTGTCCGCAGTCGCTGGCTCCGGCAAAGAAGCATAGTCCACTTTGCCATTCGCGGTCAGGGGCATCGAATCAATCTTCACAAATACAGACGGGACCATGTATTCCGGCAAGCGGCGCGCAAGGGTCTCCCGCAAATCTGCCAGCGTGGGCTGCTGCCCTTGTGCCGGCAAAACGTAGGCGACCAGCCGCTTCCCTCCGCTGTCTCCTCCCTGCAAGGACACTGCGCTCTTCTGAACCCCGGGGTGAGAATTTAGAGCGCTGACGATCTCTCCCGGCTCCACGCGGAAACCGCGAATCTTCATCTGTTCGTCGGAGCGCCCGAGGAACTCAATCTCCCCGTTGGGCAAGAACCGGGCCAGGTCCCCGGTGCGATAAAGGCGGTTGTGGCTGCCGTTGCCATTCTGAAAAGGATTGCGAAGGAAGCGCTCGGCCGTCAGCACGGGATTATTGCGATAGCCGCGAGCCACGCCCGCCCCGGCAATATAGATCTCCCCAGATTCGCCTTTGCGTACAGGGCGCATTTTGTCGTCCAGGATATGGATCTCCGTGTTATCAATCGCCTGGCCGATCGAAGGTGGCTGGGTCGCAGACGGATCGGGCAATACCGGGCCGGAGGTCGCCACCACCGTACATTCTGTGGGGCCGTAGTTATTGATCAAGAGAAATGGCAAACCGGCCGCCGGACGGCGGTGCAGGGCTTCCGCCCCCGTCAGCAGGACGCGCAACGCAGCTCCAGCCGGCCAGGACAGCTGGAGCATTTGTTCCGCCAGCGCGGTCGGCAAAAAGCTGACGGTAATCTTGTTGGCCACGAGCCAGTCGCGCAACGCCTCCGGATGATTCCGAATGGATTCGTCGGGAATGGCTACACGGGCCCCAGAAGCGAGATACGGCCAAAGCTCCCATACGGCCGCATCAAATCCCACCGACGCCAGCAAAGTAGCGCGATCTGCCGGCGTGATTTGGAAAGCCCGCACATGCCACTCCACCAGCTTCAGAAGGCTGCCGTGCGTGATCTCTACCCCCTTGGGTTTTCCGGTGGAACCCGAGGTATAGATTACGTACGCCAAGTGCTGCGGCAATGTGTCGGCGTCCTCGCTCCCCACCCCAGGCCCCGAGAAGTCCAGGTCGTCGAAAACAATAACCGGCCAAGGGCCTGGGGGCAAAGCGTTCGCCAGCGCGGAGTTGGTCACGACCGCGGTAACTTTTGCGTCGGCCAGCATAAATGCCAGCCGCTCGGCGGGAAGCGATGGATCCAGCGGAAGGTATGCGCCGCCCGCCTTGAAGCTGGCCAACGCGCTAATCACCGACGCAGCGGAGCGCTCCATGTGCACTGCCACCAGGTGGTCTTGCCCTACGCCAAACTTGCGCAGATGGCGAGCCAGTTGGCTGGCGCGCCGGTCCAACTCGCGGTAGGTGATCGTCGCGGCGCCCGCGGTCACAGCAATGGCATCCGGTGCCGCTCGCGCCCGTTGCCGCACAAGCTGGGGCACGCACAGAAGAGCTCTTACCGATTGGTCTTCGGCCAGTTCGATTTCAGGCTTCAATTCAGTCCTTCTAGCCACAACCCTCTGGTTGGGTGTGATCACGCGTCCGTTGGGGGACAGACGCTTTTCGATATCGTTAATACTGTCCGCAGCTTCTTTCCACGAAGGCTCTCGCAGCAAACCATTTCGCGGCAAGCCAGGGGAGCAGCCGCAGGCTGTTTTCGCCGCACTGCGATTTGCGGACCCTTCCTACTTCTTTCGTTTCCGAATTACCAACGCTTCGATGGCGTTAAGGTTCTTCAGGGTTTCCGGATTGATTTCTTCGTCGCTAACCCGCACGCCGAGCTCATCCTCTAAGAAGGAAACGAGACGAAAAATTCCCAGCGAATCGATTACCCCGGTTTCCATCAGGGGTTCATCATCGGTAAAGGAAGTAACTCCTTTGGGATGAGCAAGATTCTCCAGAATGAACTCGCGGAGCTGATCTCTCAGGGCGGGCTGCGCCGCGGGTGTTGGGTTTGTCGTTGACATTGCGAATCATTCCTCCTAAAGACTGCCGGGATAAACCGATGGACTCCAGCTTACTTCACAGCTACCTGCAAACTCTCCTGCGCCAGTTGCACCCTGTCCACCTTCCCGGTGGAGGTCTTCGGCAACTCGGCGCGGAACTCGATGGCCTCCGGAATCATGTACTTCGGGATCCGGGTGCCGCAATACTGCTGCAACTCAGATGACACCAACCGGAGACCATCGTGTGAAGCCACGACCGCTTTGATGCGGCTGCCTACAATGTCGTCCGGGACAGCAATCGCCACGGCCTCCTTTACCGAAGGATGGCTGAGCAGCGCGCTTTCGACTTCACCCAGTTCAATGCGGTAGCCGCGGCTCTTTACCATGCTATCCCGTCGGCCTAGAAAATAATAGTTCGCATCCTCGCCCCACTGCACCAGATCGCCGGTGCGATACATCTTTTCCTCAAAGTTCCGCTGGAAGCGGTTGGGAACCACCATTTTCCTGGTTTTCTCCGCGTCCGCCCAATAGCCGGAAGTCACGGCGGGCCCGCGCACATACAATTCGCCGATCCCACCCGGTTCGCTGACAATCTGGTCCTGATCGTTCACCGCGAACACTTCCGTATTCTCGCAGGCAACGCCGATGGGAAGCTTTTCCATCCCCGCCAATCGCTGGCGCTCGACTTTGTAATACGTGCAAACGTTGGTTTCCGTGGGTCCGTAAAGATTGTACAAATCGGCTTGCGGCAGACGGTCCGCCAATTGCTGCAAATACTTCATGGGGAACACTTCCCCGGCAAACAAAACCGTCCGCAGGCGCTTTAGCTTCTCCGCGTTCAGGTCGGCATGCAGCAACAGTAGAGTCAGGGCGGAGGGCACCGAGTACCACACCGTAATTTCCTGCGTCTCCATGAACTCGGCCAGCTTCGAGGGAAACAGCGCCAAATCTTCGGTGACCATGTAGAGCGACGCACCTGCCTCCAGCGCGTTGTACACGTCAAACACCGAGAGATCGAAGTGCAGGGGCGCATGATTGGACAGGCGATCGTCGCTGGTGATCTTAAATTTCTCCGCGCACCACTCGACAAATGTCAGCGCGTTTTGATGGCTGAGCATCACGCCTTTAGGGCGGCCGGTCGAACCGGAGGTGTAGAGAATGTAGGCCAGATCGGTTTCGGTCAGAGTCACGGCGGGCGCTGAGGTACTGGAGTATTCCCGCAGCATCGTCCACGGAATCACCCGGCTTCCATTGGAAGACTGCTGGGCTTCGTCGATAAGAAGAGTGAACTCGAGTGAGTCCAGCGTGGCGTGATCCAGACCCCGGAGTTTATTCGCGCGTGTGACC
>JBAVAV010000603.1:0-3423 GCA_049585895.1 Candidatus Sulfotelmatobacter sp.
GGCTGGCGTCGCCAAACGGCGCCAGTGGTCCGTCGATCAGGCGGATGATCTCGCTCAACCGGATATCGGCTGCGTCACGCTGCAACTGGTAGCCGCCCTTGGCGCCGCGAATACTTTCCACCATGCGGGCATTTTTCAGCTCCAGAAGAATCAGCTCCAGAAACTTCTCCGGAAGATTCTCTTCATAGGCAATTTCGCGGATCTTGATCGCGCCCTGACGATGGTGGCGGGCCAGCATCATCATCGCCTGCAGCGCGGACAGCCCCTTTTGTGAAATCTTCATCGGCGGGAACATTATGCCATAAAGTCAATTGATATACTAGACTTTATCGACTTAAAGGAGATTGCAAGCCCAGGGCCACTCCTCCAAAGCGGCCTGGAATCCTTAAGTTTCCTTGGTTTGGTTACCTTTGAGCCCCGCAAACCGGCGGCTCACCCTCTTGATATGCACTTTCTTGCGCTCGGGAGGGCGGTCATTCGGAGGACCTTGAGCTTACTGGGACCGGAGGCGCAGCACCTGCACAGTAATATTGTCCGGTCCGCCGCGCTCCACCGCCAGCTTCACGAGGGCAGAACACGATTGCGCCGCCGAGTTCGCATTCACCGCGGCTACAATTTCTTCCTCGTTCACAATTCCCCAGAGTCCGTCGGTGCATAAAACAAGGGTGTCCCCATCCTCCAGGGCCAATCCTGGCTCGGTGCTGTCTGCCAGAATTGTCCCCCCCACTCCCAATGCAGCAGTAAGGATGTGACGCTGCGGATGTTTCTCCGCATCTTCAGGGCGCACGATGCCGCTTTCCACCAACCGGCTTACGTAGGAATGATCGCGCGTGAGCCGGAAGATGCGGCGGCCACTTACCCGGTAAAGACGGCTGTCTCCGACGTGAGCAATATAAAGATTGCGTCCCAGCAGCGCCAGCGCCGTACAGGTGGTGCCCATTCCATCAAAACCAGGATGCGTTTCGGCATAGTCCTGGATGCGCGCGTGGGCAGTGGCAAATGCTTCCAGCAAAGCCGCCTGCGGGTCGCCCTGGAATGTCCTGTCGTAGACCTCGCATACCGTCTCCACCGCAAGACGGCTGGCTTCCTGTCCGCCTTCGTAACCGCCCATGCCATCCGCCACAATCGCCAAACGTCCCTTGCGGGCGAACTCTTCCTCGCTGGAAGGCTCCCAATACAGAAAGGCATCTTCGTTGTTTTCACGCTGGCAACCGATGTCGCTCAGGCTTGCCACTTCAACGCCCGTCCTAATATTCATGACGGCCAATTCTGGCGCACCCCAAAGCGAGACTGCCGATGTAGAGAGGGAATGAACATGTGCCCAGAGACAACGTTGCTCCGCGCCTGAGTTCCGCGAGCGATTCGCGACCCGCCATTATAGTCCCGCCATTATAGACAATGAGTGCGTGCTCGCGGGCAATGTTCGTCGAGAATTACGAATCACGAAAAGCAGGTTGCGGAAAAGTAAGTTGCGGCAGAAAATGGGTGGTGTGTCATCTTGGCTGAGAATTGGGGGATTGAACTCTTCCTGGCGGCGCCTTCGGATCCAAGACACCGGCAACAATTCCTCGTCCTTCTTCGACAGAATAGAAGCGGTCGACTTCCGGCACGGTAAGCCGTTCCACGGCGCCACTCGGCCAGTGCACGTCAACGCGATCCACCTTGGCCGCATCCCGAGTCCGAAATGCAGGCGCAGATCGTTCGAAGAAGCGCAGCTGCCACCGTCAGAAGAGTCTTCATTCACGAAACCCCACTTGTAAGCGCCCCATGTTCCTGTTTGAGTAGCAGCAGGATCCGCAAATCTAGATCCGAGCGCCCTTTCGACGCGCCCAGCCGCCATGAGCTCAGAAATCGTAGTGTTACGTATGGTAGGATTTCGCTCCTACTCCAGTTATTACGCGCGATATGAATCTCCACGAGATCGCCCGCCGGGCAAGAGTTTCGACCGCTACTGTGTCCCGGGTGATTAACCGTGTTTCCACGGTCGACCCGCATCTCGCCCGTCGCGTCCTGAAAGTCGTGGACGAGCTCGGTTACTACCCAAATACCCAGGCAAGAGCATTGGTCTCGGGAAGGAGCCGCATTTTTGGCCTGATCGTTTCCGAGATTACGAATCCCTTTTTCCCGGAAATCGTGCAGACATTTGAAAACCTCGCGGTCGAGAATGGCTACGAGATTCTGTTGACCTCTACCGTGCACGATCCGAAGAGGATGGAATTGTCAGTCCGCCGCATGATCGAGCGCCGGGTCGACGGTGTCGCGCTTCTCACCTTCGGCATGGAAGACTCCCTGATCGAGCATCTTCGCTTCCACAAGCTGCCGCTGGTATTTGTCGATGTTGGACCGAATGCGCCCGGGGTGACCAACATCCGCATCAACTATCAGAACGGAATTCGGCAGGCAGTGCAGCATCTTGCCGCCCTGAAACACACTCGCATTGCCTTTGTCACCGGGCCGCCGCTGCTGAAGTCAGCCCGAGCCAGAAAGGAGGCCTTCCATCAAGCTATCTTGGAGATCGGGCTCGCTCCCGACCTTATTGTTGCTGGAGATCACACGCTGGAAGGAGGTATGCGCGCCCTGGCCGAACTTACCGGTCTGCCCAATCCTCCGACCGCCGTGCTGTGCTCGAATGACATGACCGCGATTGGAGTAATGCGGGAAGCCTATGACCGCTCCGTCAGCGTTCCCCATGACCTCTCCATCGTCGGATTCGACGACATACGGCTGGCGCAGTTTATGATCCCTCCCTTGACGACGGTGCAAATGTCCCAGAAAGAGTTGGCCACAATAGCGTTCAAGGCCTTGATGAGCAAAGTGCAGGGCGAAGTCAACGCGCCAGGAAAGATCGAGTATGTGCTGAATACGACACTGATATTACGGCGCTCGACCTCGTTCGCGCCGCAAATCGAGTAATGGAGAACCGCTGTCGCAGGTTGCGGTCCGCCGTTGCTATAACTGCTGCCTTCAGCTAGCCGGCTTTCTTTTGCTTCGCCTTCACTGCTGCCCAGCGCGCCTTCTGCGCCGCTGCGATCCTCTTGCGTCCCGCAGCCGAAAGGGTTCGCTTCTTTCCAGTGGCGCCACCAGTCTTCGGCTTGCTTCCATGCAGGTAAACATTCCCGAAGGCGGTGAGGGCGGCTGTTACTCGGTGCAGTTCCTGCTCAAGTCGAGCACGTTCCTTCTGGAGTTGGATGGCTACAGACTGCATCAGTGTTTTTGGCATGGACCAATCCTACCACTCGCGATGTGAATATCGGGATGGTTCGCACGGAGGATTCTGGTCAAGAGGAAACAGTTGCCAAACCGCCGCTTTTTGGGTCCGGGGAGCCTTCGTGGTCACCAATGTCGAGAGACCCACAACTGTGCCCGGAATCATTTACAGCCACCGCGCACAATTGCATTGACACGGCATCGATTGGTTAGTAT